>CANRMJ010000047.1 GCA_947631705.1 uncultured Clostridia bacterium | reverse complement strand
TTCTTATTATAACTAAAATAAGCATAGTCTGTATACCAACTGTTGCAAGTTGTAGACTATGCAAATATTGTACCAAAAGGAGTAAACAAAATGGTTGATAAGAATTTTTGTATGAGTTCGTACCTCACTTTCCGTTGCATTGTGAAGGACGATATGGAATTTGCCGAAGGAATGCATCACGCTAAGGATATTTCCTATCCTGATGACAAAAAGATTTTGGTTAAAACGGCAGACGATATTGCAAACGCATATAAAAAACTTTTTGAAGAAAAGGAAAAAGATGTTAAGCTGGGAATTATGCTTTCGGGCGGAATGGACTCGGCGTGTCTTGCGGCATTTATGAAACCGGGAACAGACGCGTATACTTTCCGTTTTATCGGCGGAAAATTCAGAAGTGACGATCTTAGACGTGCGGAGCAGTTTGCTGCAAAGTATAAGTTGAATCTCCACTATGTTGACATTAACTGGGATGTTTGCGAACGCAACGTTGACGCCCTTATGGAAAAGAAAGGCGCGCCTGTTCATTCTATAGAGCCTCAGATAATGGAGGCGGCCTTGCAGGCTCAGCAGGATGGCATTGAAATGATGGTTGTAGCCGATGGCAGTGATTTGGTGTTTGGCGGGATGGACAAAATGCTGTCTAAGGATTGGGATTATGATGAATGGATAGATTTTCTGACGTTTCTTGATCCGAAAGAAGTGTTAAAAGAACCTGTTTCAATGGATTTTGCATTTGCACCTTACAAGCTTCCGAATAACAAGATTGATTATATGAAATTTATGGATGAAGTTTTTGCACACGAGTCTAACGGCGTATTTTGCAACGCTTTTATTACCGCAGGCATGAAATACACTCCGTATTACGATCCCTCCGGCATGGTTAAAATGGCAGAACCGCTTGATTTGCAGAGAGTAAGAAACGGCGAGTCAAAATATCTTATCAGAGAGCTGTTCCATAAGTGTTATCCTGAATTTCCAATACCCGAAAAAGTTCCGATGCCAAGACCTGTTGATTATTATTTCAAAGATTACAAAGGTCCCACAAGACCGGAATTTAAAGAAAATCTTGATATGAGCAAATTTACAGGTAATCAGAAGTGGCAAATGTGGTGTTTAGAGAGATTCTTAAATAATCTTGAAAAATAAAAGATAAAAGGCGGTGCGTAAGCACCGTCTCCTTTTTTATATAAAATCTAATTATTTTTGTTCTTTTTTTCGTTTTCAAGCTCAGCCATTTCTTTATAAAACGCGTTTGCTTTTACATAAACCATTATTATATCGTGTATCTGCTCAAACATCTCTCCGGGAGAGTAGGGGTTTTTGATAACTCTTTCGTCGTCGTCAATACAGAGCGGTCCTCTTTCCCAGTCATTAAAGGTTGGCATTATTGAATATGTGTTTTCGGTTTTAACAAGTGAAATCAGCGTTAAATCGGCAGTTGCCTCAACGAAACCTTTTTTCTTAGTGTATCTTTCAATTGTTGAAACAGGGTTTTCGTCGTTGTGTTTTTTTGTGTAACAGGCTTCAAACACCTTGTCTATAAAATTCTCAACTTCACTCGCGGAATACGGTGCTTTTAAAAGCAAAACCGTGTCTATATCGGCAATTCCGTATTTTTCGCTTTCTCCGCAGGGTATGCCGATTAGATTTTCGTATTTGTCAATATAGACAGAAATTGTATAAAATTCCTTGTCCATAAACAGCACCGCCTTATAATAAGATTAAACCGCCGCGTCAATGGGCGGGGAGCATTCATTTGAATGTTATAATAACATATTTAATTGAAAAAAACAACCGCATATGATATTATATATTCGGTGATTATATGAAAAAAGTGTTGATAACCGGCGGGGCGACAGGTATCGGTAAAGCCGCAGCGCTGTTGTTTAAAAATAACGGATATGATGTTTTTATCACTTATAATAAAACCAAGCCTGATTATGATGGTGTAACGGCGATTAAATGCGATTTGATAAATCTTTTTGATATTGAATCACTTTTTGGTGATTTTTCTTCACTTGACGTGCTTGTTAACAATGCCGGAGCAAGCCTTATTAAAATGATTAACGATGTTACTCCCGAAGATTACAATAATATTATGAATGTGAATTCAAGGGCTGTATATTTTTGCTGCAAGTATGCCGCGCAGCTGATGTTGAAAAAACATTCGGGCTCAATAATCAATATTTCCTCTGTTTGGGGCGAAACCGGCGCATCATGCGAAACGATTTATTCTATGAGCAAGGCGGGTGTTATAGGGCTCACAAAGGCGCTTGCAAAAGAGCTTGCGCCAAGCGGTATCACGGTAAACTGTGTTTCACCCGGAATTATTGACACTCGAATGAACAGCGGGTTTTCAAAAGAAGAGCTTGCCGCTCAGGTGCCGCTCGAAAGGCTCGGAAGATCGGAAGAGGCGGCAAAGGCGATTCTTTTTTTTGCTGAAAACGGCTATATAACCGGCCAGGATCTATCGGTGAGCGGCGGATTGGTTATATGAATTTTTGAAATTTTGTAACACTTCCTTTTGCCTGTCATAGTATGGTTTAGAAAAGGCGAAAGGGGGTTACGGCTAATGGGATGCAATAACGGTTGTAATTCTTGGATTATCATCCTCATTATAATCCTTCTTCTTAGCGGCGGTTTTAACTATGGTTATAACTCAGCCAACAATGATGGTTGCGGTTGCGGTTGCGGCTGTAACTAAATTAAAGGCAATGCACTCGGAAATCCGAGTGCATTTTTCTTTTTTCCGAAACGCCGATTAAGGATTATTTTAAGCGCAAATAAAAAAATTAGAAAATTTTGAAAAAATTTAAAAATTAATATTGACTTTCTTTGACCTTTGTGATAATATTACAGTTGAAAAGTCAAAGAAAGTCAAAGTCAAACCATTTGACTTGTATTTTGACTTACTTTCAGATGAGGAAGTGATGAAAAAATGAAGATGACAGATTTGATTGCCGATATGATTCTTGATATGTTTGACGAAAACAACAGCACGATTCAGATTCAGCGAAACGATTTGGCGTCGCGGCTCGGATGCGTTCCAAGTCAGATTAATTACGTTATCACGTCGCGCTTTACACCTGAGCAGGGTTACAGAATAGAGAGCAGACGCGGCGGCGGGGGATGCATTTATATCACCCGCGCAGACACGAAAAGAGCGGCAATAGTTGCTCTTATCAACAGTGTGGGCTCATCAATAGATGAACGCTCCGCAAAGGCAAACGTGTATAATCTGCGTCATCAGAATCTTATAGATGAAAAAAGCGCAAGGCTGTTTGACGCGGCAATGGCGGACGCAAATATGCGAGGGCTGCCTCAGGATTTAAAAGATGCTATAAGGGCAAAGCAATTTAAACAGATGCTGCTTGCATATATTGATTAAGGGCAGTTCGCCGAAATTTATATCACGCTCTGCATGGTCGCGCAGAGATGAACGTGATTATATGATGCGGCCGGAAAGGTTAAGTGACTTATAATGAAATGTCAGCATTGCAATGAAAGAGAAGCAACAACATTTATTAAAAGAAATATCAACGGAGAAAAAACAGAAATGCACCTTTGCAGCGAATGTGCCGCGGAGCTTGGAATTATGGATGAATTTTCGGCAGAGAGCTTTTTTGCGGATTCATTCTTCGGAAACTTTCTCGGCGCGGGCATTCCCGCAATGAAAGTGCTTTCGGGAGTTGACAGGTGCGAATACTGCGGTTCCTCTTTCAACGATATTGTTAAAAGCGGAATGGTAGGCTGCGCAAACTGTTATAAAAAGTTTGAAGACAAGTTGGAACCGTCAATACTTAAAATACACGGAAACACAAGGCATCTCGGAAAAAACGTGAGTTATACGGTTGAAGAAGACGAAAAAGAAAAAGCTGAAGAATCCGAAAACGGTTTGGAATCGTTAAAGGAACAGCTTAGGCAGGCGATAAAAGAGCAAAGATTTGAAGACGCCGCCGTGCTTCGTGATAAAATCAAGGGACTTACGCAGGAGGATTAATGATGAATAAGTGGTTTAACGGCGGTGCGGACAGCGATGTGGTGCTTTTTTCAAAGGTTCGCCTTGCAAGAAATTTAGCGGATGTTCCGTTCAAAAGCAGAATGAGCAAAGAAATTAAAAAAAGCACGGTTAAAAAGCTCTATGCCTGTATTAAAAACTCTTCGCTTGCGGGAGATTTTAATCTTGTGGATTTATCTTCCTGTTCGGATATTAAGGCGATATCTTATGCTGAAAAACAGCTTGTAAGCCCTGAGTTTGCAAAAGAAAAAGGTTCGTTTTTGCTTTCAACAGATGAAGACATATCTGTTATGCTCTGCGAGGAGGATCATATAAGGATAACTTCTTTCGCGGCAGGGCTCAATATCGAAAAAGCATATGCGGCTGCCGATAAGGCAGACAATGTGTTCATAGAAAATATGCACATTGCGTTTGATGAAAGGCTTGGCTTTATAACGGCGAGTCCGATTAATCTCGGAACCGGGCTCAAAGTTTCCGTTGCTCTTCATCTTCCCGCAATCAAGGCAAACGGAGAAATTCCGCGGCTTGTATCAATGGTAGGAAAGCTCGGTCTGTCACTCCGCACGCTTTACAGCGAAAAAGGAGCTTTTTACATTCTTTCAAACCAGATTTCAATGGGTATCAGCGAAAAAGCGGCAATAGACAATATCAATGCCGTCGCCGCGCAAATAATCAGGCAAGAGAGAAATTTGCGTGATGTTATGAAAAGAAGTGAAAGCTGGGAGGATAAATTATATCGCAGCATGGGCACACTTAAAATGGCAAGGCGGCTTGATTTCAGCGAATTCACTCAGCTCATTTCCGATGTTCGGCTTGGAATCGCCCTTGGATTTTTTAACGAGGATCTTTCCGCCGTTGAATATCTTATTCACAATCTTGCAGATGGCACTGTTCTTGCGGATTCCTCTAAAGAGGAGGAACCTGAGCTTGCACCTAAATTAAGGGCGCAGATAATAAGAGATAAGCTGAAATGAGGGGTCAAATCCTCTTAACAGCTTAGATGGGAGGAATATTGATGTATAGATTTAACAGCTTTACACAAAAAGCAAATGACGTTTTAAACCTTGCGATAAAGGCGGCTGAAAACTTTGGACACACTTATGTTGGTTCGGAGCACATTCTTGTGGGAATTCTTAAAGAGGGAACCGGCGTTGGCGCTCTCCTTCTTGACGGAAAAGGCGTTACTCTTGAAAAAATAGAGGAGCTTATCGAGAAATATATAGGCACAGGCTCGCCTACGCGTCTTTCGCCGGATGATTTTACTCCGAGAAGTAAAAGAATAATTGAGGTAAGCTTTCAGATTGCAAGAGGAATGCTGAATTCTTTTGTCGGCACAGAGCATTTACTGCTTGCCCTTTTGCGCGAGGGTGATTCTTACGCGGTTAAATTCTTGAATGCCTGCGGTGTTGACGAGCAATCGCTGCTTGAGGAAGTCTGCTCCTCACTCGGAAAAACCGAAGATGATTTCAAAAACGGCTCCCGCACGGGTAAAAAAGGAAAGAGCACAACGCCCACCCTTGATGAATTCGGAAAGGATTTAACAGAGGCGGCAAGGCAGGGAAATATTGACCCTGTTATCGGGAGAGACAGTGAAATTGAAAGAGTTATTCAGATTCTTTCACGAAGAACAAAAAACAATCCGTGCCTTATCGGTGAACCCGGAGTCGGTAAAACGGCAATTGCCGAGGGTCTTGCTCTAAAAATCGTTAAAGATGAAGTTCCAGAGCTGCTCGCGGGAAAAAAGATAGTAGCTCTTGATTTAACATCTATGGTTGCGGGCACAAAATATCGCGGCGATTTTGAGGAACGCATTAAAAAGGCTATGGACGAAGTGAGAAATTCAAAAGATGTTATTCTGTTCATAGACGAAGTTCACACCATAATGGGAGCAGGCGCCGCTGAGGGCGCCGTTGACGCGGCAAATATACTGAAACCGGCTCTTGCGCGCGGTGAAATTCAGGTTATAGGCGCCACAACAATTGATGAATACAGAAAGAATATAGAAAAGGATTCAGCGCTTGAACGTCGTTTTCAAAGCGTTATGGTAGGCGAACCCACCGAAGAAGAAACGGTGCAGATATTAAAGGGACTTCGCGATAAGTATGAGGCTCACCATAAGGTGAAAATAAGCGATGAAGCTATTGACACGGCGGTTAAAATGAGCTCGCGCTATATTGCGGATAGGTTTCTGCCCGATAAGGCGATAGACCTTATAGACGAGGCCGCGTCACGTGTAAGGCTTAAAGCCTTTACAGCACCTCCGAATTTAAAGGAAATGGAAAACGAAATTAAACGTCTTAAAGAGGAAAAGGCGTCGGCTGTCAGAAGTCAAGACTTTGAAAATGCCGCGAAAATCCGTGATAAGGAAAAGGATTTGCAAACGCTGCTTGACGATGAAAAGGAAAAATGGAAAAACAGCTCTTCTCACGACGTTAAAGAAATTTCAACAGAGGATATTGCATCGGTAGTTTCCTCATGGTCGGGAATTCCCGTAAACCAGCTCACAAAGGAAGAATCGGAAAAGCTGCTCAATATGGAGCAGATTCTTCACGAAAGAATCGTGGGGCAGGACAAAGCCGTTTCCTCAATCGCAAAAGCGATTCGCCGCGGCAGAGTGGGGCTTAAAAATCCGAACAGACCGCTTGGCTCTTTCATCTTCCTCGGTCCTACGGGCGTTGGTAAAACAGAGCTGTGCAAAACTCTCGCGGAGGCAATGTTCGGCAATGAAGAGGCTATTATCAAGCTTGATATGAGCGAATATATGGAAAAACACACAGTATCCAAGCTCATCGGTTCGCCTCCCGGATATGTGGGATTTGACGAAGGCGGTCAGCTTACCGAAAAAATCAGAAGAAAGCCGTATTCCGTTGTTTTGTTTGATGAAATTGAAAAGGCACATCCCGATGTATTTAATATGCTGCTTCAGATACTTGAGGATGGTGTTCTTACCGATTCGCAGGGTAGGAAAGTCTCGTTTAAAAACTCAATAATTATTATGACGTCAAATGTCGGCGCCTCTAAGATTACCGAAAACAAAACGGCACTCGGTTTCGGCGGCAGCGACGGCGGCAAAAATGATATTGAGTCGCTTGTTATGGCTGATTTGAAAAAGACATTTAAGCCGGAATTTTTAAACAGAATAGACGAGATTATAGTTTTTAATCAGCTTGATAAAAAGGATATTACCGAGATTGCCAAGCGTATGCTCAAGTCTCTTGAAAAGCGCCTTGCCGATCTTGAAATAGAGGTTGAATTCACCGATAATGCGATTTCGGCTCTTGCAGACGCCGGATTCGATAAGGTTTACGGCGCAAGACCACTGCGGCGTTCAATTCAGCAAAAAATAGAAGATCCGCTTTCGGAGCTTATTCTTGAAGAAAAATTCAAAAAGGGCAGTAAATGCACAGTGGATTTCAAGGATAACAAATTTACCTTTGAATAAGCATAATAAACGCCGCAATTATCTTTTGATAATTGCGGCAGGATGATATTGTCAGTTTTCTGATGAAGTTATATGAAGAAAATTGTATTCGGAGTTTTTATGGATAATCTTATATTTGCAGAGCCTTCTTTTACACCATGTGAAATAAATCCGTATACGGGCAGACAGGATTTTTGAGAGTAAATATACTTGATTCTATGAATGATAGAGTGACTTTTCCTTTTCTCTTTGATAAAATTATCTTGAAGGAGGAACGACTATGGATAATATTAAATCGGGAGCATTTATAAAGCAAAAAAGAAAGGAAAAAGGATTTACTCAAAAAGAGCTTGCGGAAATTCTTAACTGCACCGACAAGTCTGTTTCAAGATGGGAAACGGGCAAGGGTTTTCCCGAGGTGTCATTGTTGATACCTTTATCAAACGCTTTGAATGTTTCGGTTAATGAAATTATTTTAGGCGAAGATATTGAAAAAGAAAACTTTATTGAAAAATCAAACGGAGCAATAGTGGAAACTATAAAAAGCTCTAATAAGAGAATAAAAAACACGCATATTGTTTTGTATGCTTTAATCGTTATTTTTGAAACTTTTGTTTTCTATGTGCCATCGCTTATGGCAAGTCCGGGAGATGAAATGGCTGTCGTGCTTTTGAGCGTTGGGGGTGTGGCGCTCTGCTCCTTTGTTCTCGGCTTACTGAGAACTAAGCTTTTGCATAAGCTGATATTTATTCCCATAACGCTTGCATTATTCATTCTGTCAACATTTATACATTTTACGGCAAGCAGTTTTTTTGATTATGCTCTGCCGTACAGCGGCTTTTTTATAATGCTTTCTTTAGCGCTTATATTGATAAGCTCGGGCTTATCAAAGTTCTTTTCGGTAATGATTGCAAAATTAAAACGAAAGTAAAAAAGAGGGTGCAATTTTTTTGCACCCTCATGCTGTGTGAATTTCAATTAATTGAGCTTTGCCTTAATACAAACTATTCCGCTGTCGGTTATATCAATCATTCCGTAGCAGCCGACGTTTGCGGCTCCCGGATTCATAATATGGAGTCCGTCAGAATATTCATAATAAGGATTGTGGGTATGACCGAAAAGCGCAATGTCAACGCCTCTCCTTTTCGCCTCGTCTATAAGACGGAGATAAGACATTTTAACGTTGAGAGTGTGCCCGTGGCACATCATGATTTTTTTCCCGAATAGCTTTATTTCGCATATTTCGGGCTCTTTTGAATACCAATCGCAGTTTCCGCAAACGGAAACAAGGCGCAGCTTGTTTCCAAAATAATCCTTTGAGGAATTAAAATCATCGCCGCTGTTGCAGTCGCCGAGGCATATAACGTAATCAGAGTCGTCGATATGCGCGCTGATGATATCAAAAACATTTGACTGCCTGCCGTGGCTGTCGGAAATAACAAGTAATCTCATTCATATATTTCCTTTGTTTTTCATAGTAATAATTATAGGCTTTACCTATATTATATTAGATATGAAAGGGGAAAACAACTGCTAAATGAATTTTAGTGATGAACAGATGAAAAAGATAATGAAAAACGCATCTTCAAAAGGTGTGGACGTAAATAAAGTAAAAAAAGCCGCCGAGAGCGGAAATATTGAAGATTTTATCGGTAAAAATCTTTCGCCCGACGCGTCAAAAAAGCTGAAATCCGTTCTAACAGATAAAGCCTCTGCCGAAAGACTGCTTTCAACACCAGAGGCAAAGGAGCTTTTGAAAAATTTATTAAAGGGTTAAGCTATGGATAATTTAAACGATATTATTTCAAGCCTGTCGAGCGACGATATAAATATGCTTAAAGGTGTTGCGTCATCGATTTTAGGCGAAGATAAGGCGGATAATGCGGGCTCTGCGCCCGCGCAAAATCAGCCCGGTCAGCAAAACGGAGGGAATAACGGGCTTTCTTCGTTAGGTATAAATTCGGAAGATTTTAATATGATGATGAAAGCCAAAAAAATATTCGACAGAATGAACAACACATCAAACAAAAACACCGATTTGATACTTGCGCTGAAGCCTCATCTTTCGCCCGAAGTCAGAAACAAGGCGGATATGGCTATCAAAATTTTAAAGCTTTTTGAGGTTTTACCGCTTTTAAAGGACTTGTTTTAAATGCCGTCATCATTTTCAAATCGAGATATAGAAGAAGCAAAACGGCGCGTTCGTGAAATGCAGGAAAAGGCAAACAGATATGTTGCGGCAGGCAGAAACGAACCGAAAGCCGAAAGAAAAACCTCCGATATACCGCCCATACAAAATAAAGAGCGGGAATCGGAACAAAAAACCGAAACGAAACAGGAACCCAAACAGGGCAATGAAACAAAAGACGAAGATGAACCCTTGGGTGATTCGTTTAATTTGATACTTCTGTTGCTTATGCTTTTATCTCACGAGGGCGCGGACAGAAAACTGCTGCTCGCACTGCTTTATCTGCTTTTTTAAGAAAAATGCGGTGCGGGCAGAATTGCCGTAATAAATTAAATATTATATGGAAATAATTGTAATATTGTGATATTATAATATCAAATTAAAAAGAAATATTTTTTCGGAGGAAAAAATGACGGATTTTTTAAAGACAAACGCGGGAGAAGGAATTGAAATAATATCTGTTCCCGCGTCACAGTTTAAAACAAATGAGATATCACTTTCTATGATGATGCCGCTCGCGGAAGAAACGGCCGCGGCGAACGCCGTGATACCTTCGCTGCTTTGCAGGAGCTCGGAAAAATATCCCGACATTACGGCTCTAAACACAAAGCTTGCGTCGCTATACGGCGCTGTGCTTGAGGCAGATGTTGCCAAGGTTGGCGAAAATCAACTTTTAAAGATAGGTCTGACCTGCGTTGACGACAGGTTTTCGTTGGACGGTGAAAAAATTTCAGGAGAATGCGCCGCTCTTTTGCTGTCTCTCCTTTTTGAACCCGATTTGGATGAAAACGGCGGTTTCTCAAATGAAAATATTGAGCTTGAAAAAAGAATTCTTATTGAAAAAATCGAGAGCGAAGAAAATGAAAAACGCTCCTATGTTTTGCGAAAGGCAGAGGAGGCAATGTTTGAGGGTGAGCCTTATGCTATAAATCGCTACGGTACCAAGGAGCAAGCAGCGCGGCTTACCGCTGAAAACATTTTTTTTGCATGGAAAAACATTTTGAAAAGCGCAAAGGTGCTTTTAACGGTAGTCGGCAGCACCGATGTTGATGAAATTTCAAAAATGCTGAAATCCCGCTTTGCAGATGTTGAACGCAGCTATTCTCCGCTGCCCGAGGCGGTGTTTATACCCAAGGCTGAAAAAGTTAAAGAAATTTCCGAGCGCATAAATGTAAAACAGGGCAAGCTCGTCCTCGGCTTTAGGGTGGATCTTAAACCCGATTCTTCAATGACCGCCGCTATGCGCTCGTTTTGCGATATTTTCGGCGGAGGTCCTTACTCAAGGCTTTTTACAAAGGTTCGCGAGGAAATGAGCCTTTGCTATTACTGCTCCGCAAGATATATTCGTCAAAAGAGCTTTATTATTGTTCAGTGCGGCTGTGAAGAAGAAAATATGGACAAGGCTGTTAATCAGATTTTAAATCAGCTTGAAGAAATCAGACAAGGAAATTTCGATTACGAATTTAAATCGTCAAAAATCGGTCTTACAGACGCCGTTAACTCCGTTTACGACACTCCCGAATCGCTTGAAAACTGGTATGTTCTCCAGTTAAACGACAAATCCTTTAAATCTCCGCGTGAAAGCAGTGCGGAAAATGACGCGGTTACAAAAGAACAGGTTATTGAGTGCGCAAATCTCCTGTCGCTTGACACGATATATAAGCTTGTTTCTTTAAAGGAGGGTGAGTGATTTGAAAGAGATAAAATCAGAGGCACTTCGCGAAAAATATTACGAGATAGACCATAAATCTGGGCTCAAAATCTTTGTTATGCCCAAGGAAAATTATAAGTCAACCTATGCGGTTTTCGGCACTAAATACGGCTCGATAGACAACTGCTTTAAAAGAAGTGACAGCGAGGAATACACCGTTGTGCCGGAGGGTATCGCTCACTTTTTGGAGCACAAGCTGTTCGAAAGCGAGGAACTCGACGCCTTTACACGCTATGCGGAAACGGGCGCGTCCGCAAACGCATATACCTCGTTTGATAAAACTTGTTATTTGTTCCAGTGCAGCGACAGGTTTGAAGACAGTCTGAAAATTTTGCTCGACTTTGTAACGCACCCCTATTTTACCAAAGAAACCGTTGAAAAAGAGCAGGGTATTATCGGGCAGGAAATTACTATGTATTACGATGTGGCAGGCTGGATGAGCACATTTAATCTGCTGCGATGCCTTTATAAAAACCATCCTGTGAGAATTGATATTGCCGGCACGGTTGACTCAATATCCGAGATAACGGACAAGCTGCTTTATGAATGTTACAACACGTTTTACAATCTTCGCAATATGGCTCTTGTTGTTGTTGGCAATGTTGACGTTCATCAAGTAATTGAAATCTGCGACGAATATCTTAAAGAGGCAGACGAGGTAACTGTTGAGCGCACGTTTGAAGAAGAACCGCGCGATATAGTTAAGCAGTATGACGAATATAATCTCGCGATGAGTGTTCCCGTATTTTCATTTGGCTACAAAGAAAAGTGCGAAACGCCGACGCGCTCGCACAGAGAACTTATAGAAACAAATCTGCTGCTTGAAATAATAGCGGGGGAGAGCTCGCCGCTTTATAAAAGGCTTTTTGAAAAAGGACTTATAAACGCTAATTTTTCAAAGGAATATTTTGTGGGATACGGCTATGAGGCTGTTATATTTGACGGCGAAAGTGCCGACCCGCAGGCGGTGGCAGATGAAATTAAGGCAGAAATCGCAAGAATCAAAAAAGAGGGAATAGACGGAAAACTGTTTGAAACCGTGCGCAGATGTCTTTACGGCAGAGAAATTATGAATTATAATGATATAGACAGCGTGGCAAATTCAATAATCAACGCTTATTTTTCCGGTTATGAGATTTTTGACGCCGTGGAAATTTTTAAAAAGGTAACAAAAGAAGATCTTGAAAAAAGACTTCATACAATGCTTGATGAAAAATACAGTGCGCTGTCGGTCGTTAAATCAAAAGATTAACATTGCGGTCAGTGCGTTTAAACAGTGAAAATCTTGCGGGAGAGGAGCTGCAATAATTAAAATGAGTGATTTTACAACGGTCTATTTCGACGGTCTCGGCATTAGCTTTGATTTGCCGTCCGTTGCGTTTTCAATAGGATCTTATCAGGTGCATTGGTATGGCATTATAATTGCTTTCGGCTTTGCGCTTGCCGTGCTTTACGGCGGCAGAATGGCATACAAATGGAAGATGAGCCTTGACGGTATGACAGATGTGCTGCTGTGGGGAACTCTTTTGGGAATCATTTGCGCAAGAGCCTATTACGTTGCTTTTGAATGGGATTACTATTCTCTTCATCCGGGAGAAATTATTGCAATATGGAACGGCGGCATCGCGATTTACGGCGGAATTATAGGCGCCCTTATTGGCGCCGTTATCGGCTGTAAGATAGGAAAAATTGATTTGCGCAATCTGCTTGATCTCGGCGCGCTTGGTCTGTTAATAGGTCAGGGAATAGGCAGATGGGGCAATTTCTTTAATCAAGAGGCATTCGGCACAAACACGGAAACGGCGCTTTTCCGTATGTGGTCGTCTAAAATTCGCGACAATTTGATTGCAAGCCAGGCGGAGCTACTTGAAAGGGGGATGGAGGTAAGTCCGAATCAACCCGTTCATCCCACCTTCTTATATGAAAGTGTGTGGTGCTTGCTGCTGTTTCTCGCGCTCCACATAATTGTTACAAAGCGCCGCAGCTTTAAAGGCGAAATATTCTTGCTTTATGGAATTTTTTACGGTTTTGAACGTATGATTGTTGAGGGAATGAGAACAGACAGCCTTTATATACATGGCACGTCAATAAGGGTAAGCCAGCTTTTGTCCGCAATCATAGTTGTTGTTTTCACCGTGTGCCTTATCAATATGTTTATAAAGCTGAAAAAAGGCACGCTCGCAAGAAAATATCTTTTGAATCCGCCGCCGCTGCCGCCGGATTTGAGCAGCGCGCCCGTTGCAGCCGAATATGTTTATTCAAGCGCAAGAGCAACTTCATCGGAAACGGATTTCTTTAAAGTGAACAAATAGGAGGATATATGAAAATCATAGACGGCAAAGCTGTTTCAAAGGCGGTACGCGAGCGGGTTGCCGCCGAAACGGCAAAATTAAAAGAAAAGGGTATAACACCCGGTCTTGCGGTTATCATCGTGGGCGATGATCCCGCATCAAAGGTATATGTTAAAAACAAGGAAAAAGCGTGTGAGGAAGTTGGCTTTTTCAGCGAAAAATTTGCTCTGCCCGAAAGCACAACGCAGAAAGAGTTGAACTCACTTGTAAAAGAACTAAATGAAAGAAATGATATAAACGGTATTCTGTGCCAACTTCCTCTGCCGCCTCATCTTAACGATAAAGAGGTTATTAATCTTATAAACCCGATTAAAGATGTTGATGCTTTTCATCCCGTAAACGTTGGAGCTATTATGATAGGCGATTACAGCTTTTTGCCTTGCACGCCTGCGGGAGTTATGGAGCTTATTCATTCAACAGGGGTAGACGTCTGCGGAAAAAAGGCAGTTGTTATCGGCAGGAGCAATATAGTGGGCAAACCAATGGCAATGCTGCTGCTGCATGAAAACGCCACCGTTGAAATCACTCATTCAAAAACGAAAAATCTTGCCGATATTACTAAAAAAGCCGATATTCTCGTTGCGGCAATAGGAAAGGCAAAATTTGTTACAGCGGATATGGTTAAAGACGGAGCTGTTGTAATAGATGTTGGAATGAACAGAGATGAAAACGGCAAGCTCTGCGGCGATGTTGATTTTGATTCCGTCTGCGAAAAATGCTCGTTTATTACACCCGTTCCGGGCGGTGTGGGACCGATGACGATTTCTATGCTTATGCAGAACACTCTTACAGCCGCTAAAATCCAAAACGGAATTAAAGACTGACCCTGTTTGTTTTTTTGAAACAAATTTATAAAGGTTAAACGAAAATAAATTTCAAAAACACTATGCGCTGATTTTTGCTCTGCATAGTGTTTTTTTGTTATATGATTTATTGACAATTAATGATTAATCATTTAATGTATTACTGTAAGACTGTTAATGGCAAGTGGAATAACGAGATTCCTGCGTTGGCTATAATATACGAAATACGGTGATTAAGAGGTGAGAGATATAAATATTGCCATATGTGATGATGAGCCTGTTCAGCTTGAATATATCAGCAGTCTTGTGCAAAAGTGGAGCGGCGCTCAGGCGGCTGTTTCCCTTTTTGAGAGTGCGGAGGAGCTTTTGTTTAATTATTCCCCCGGAAAATTTGACGTTTTGCTGCTCGATATTCAGATGAACGGCGAAAACGGAATTTCGCTTGCGAGAAAAATCCGCTGCTGCAACGACGATGCCGCAATTATATTTATCACCGCCGTTTCGGACTACGTCTTTGAAGGCTACGACGTCGGCGCGGTTCAATATCTTATGAAACCCG
>CANRMJ010000046.1 GCA_947631705.1 uncultured Clostridia bacterium | reverse complement strand
TCAGAGATTTAAATAAAGGTTTGCCCATAGACAAACCCATAAACTATTTCCCAAACGACGATATAAAATCTGTTCCTAAAATGATTTGGAAAAGCGCCGGTAATTTAATATTCACAAACTGGCTAAACTACTTTGTTTACCAAAAAACACCTTACGATTTAAACAATTTATAAAAATCAGCTTTCAAGCCGTTCCCGCAGCTTTCGGAGAACGGCTTTTTCCTTTCTTGACACCTGAACCTGCGATATGCCGAGTGCGGCGGCGGTAAAAGCCTGCGTCTGCCCTTTATAATATCTGTAATCTATAATCTTTTTTTCCTGCTCATCAAGTGTGTCAATAATCTGAGAGAGAGAAAGCCTGTCAAAAAAATTTTCGGAATTATCAACGGGAATATCAAGATCTCCGTCGCCTTCTTCTCCAAACTGATTTATTGAAAGCATCGGGTTGATGACGTTAAGTATTTGAGCAGTTTCATCAACATCGCAGCCGAGCATTTCGGCAAGCTCCGAAACAGTGGGCTCACGCAGCTCTTTTTTAACAAAACGCTCTCTGAGATTCTGCGCCTTCATAGATTTTTCCTTTAATGTTCTGCCAACTTTTATTGCTCCTCCGTCGCGGAAAACCCTTTTTATTTCTCCCATTATTACAGGCACGGCATACGTTGAGAATTGAAAACCCTTTTCGGCGTCAAAATTGTCAACTGCCTTAATAAGTCCAATGCAGCCTGATTGAAACAGATCCTCATATTCCGCGCCTCTTCCGCGAAAGCGCTTAGCAACAGAGTGAACAAGACCGATATTTTCCTCTATCATCCTCTCTCTTTTATCAATTACCATTTTGCCTTGCCTTCGATTTTTTTAATAAGGGTAACGCTTGTTCCGACATTCACCTTTGAACGAACGGTAATCTTGTCGCAAAAGCTCTCCATAACCGTAAAGCCGAGCCCCGCGCGGTCTCCGCCGCCGGTTGTAAACAGCGGCGCCATTGCTTTTTCAACATTTTCAATACCGCAACCCTTGTCGCGAACAGTTATTTTTACCGTTGAGCCGTTTATTTTTCCTGTTATGTAAATTCTGCCGAACCTTTCTTTATAAGCATGAACAATACAGTTTGTTACAGCCTCCGAAACAGCGGTTTTTAAATCAGCAAGTTCCTCCAAGGTGGGGTCAAGCGGCGTTATAAACGCCGACACAACCACTCTCGCAAAGCTTTCGTTTACACTTTTTCCGTCCACAGTCAACTTAAATTCGTTATCTGTCTTCATTTTTATGCTCCTTTATTTCATTAATTATTGCAATTCTGCCGAGCCCCGCCAGCTCCATAATTTTTTTAGTCTGCGGCGTTACGTTTCTTATTTCAACAGTGCCCTTGTGATTCTGCATTAGGCGGAATCTGCCCATAACAAGTCCTATACCGCTTGAATCCATAAATGTTATATTTTTAAAATCAAGAATAAGATGATTTGGCTTAATATAACTTATTGCGTTATCTATTTTGTTTCGGATTTCTCCTGCCGTGTGATGATCGATCTCGCCTATAAGATAGGCTATCATTAAATTTCCGCTTGATTCAATAGTTACGCTCATAATTTTATCACTCCAAAATAATTTAACCGCTATGCGTGATTGTAGCATAGCGGTTATAAATATTTTATCGAAAATTAGTATTAATAATATAATAATAATTATATTCACAATAAATTTATTTATGACAGATCAAGCAGCATTTTTCGTACATCTCTCGCAAGATAAAAAGAACCGCAGATCAGTTTAAAACATTTCTGTTCACGCAAAAGGTTAAGCGCCTCAAAAATATTTTCGCAGGGAAACGCATTATTGCAATACTCAGAAGCAACTGACGCGAGTTTTTCGCAATCCATCGCTCTGGAATTTGAGGGTCTTACCGCAATTATCATATCGCAAAGCGGCGCGATGACCGAAAGATATCCGGCAACGTCCTTATCCTCCATCATACCAATAATTGCGGCAATTTTGCCGTTCGGCAATGCGCTTTTTAAAGCCGCCGCGCCGTCTGTATTATGAGCTCCGTCAAGCATAATGCCGTTAATCATTTCCGTTCGTGCGGGGATATGAGGAATTTTTGCACATATATCAAATCCTAATTCTCTCAGCGCCGCGTTCGCGGTTGATAAATTATTCTGCTGATAATTTCCGCGTTCGGGAACTTTAACAAGCTTTGCATTCAATTCCAAACATTTTTTTTCAAATACATTTTCACATTTTCTGTTTGGATACAAAACGCATATTCCGTTTTGCTTTATAATTCCGGCTTTTTGAGCCGCGATTTCTTCGATAGTTGATCCAAGAAAGTCGGTGTGGTCAATCGAAACGGATGTGATTACAGACAATGCCGAATTTTCAATAGCGTTAGTTGAATCGCCGAGACCGCCCATACCGCACTCTACCACGGCATAATCAACCTTTTCATCGGAAAAATATTTATACATAATCGCTGTTAAAAATTCAAATTCAGTCAGATCACAATCTTGATATTCATTAACATATTCGGCAAATACACTTTCGGGAATGAAAGTATTATTAATTTGAATCTGTTCGCGGTAATCCGTTATCCACGGTGAAGTGAACAATCCGATTTTAAGGCCGACAGAAGTAAGCGCATTCGATATTGCGTTAGCAACCGTTCCCTTACCGTTGGTGCCTGCTATATGAATTATTTTTAAATCAGACTGAGGATTTCCCATTGCGTCAAGCAGTTTTTTCACGCGTGAAAGACCCGGCTTTATGCCGAGTCTTTGTTTTGATAATATTAAATTCAGCGCGTCACTGTAATTCATAAATCAGCCTAATTTTTCAATAGAGTTTTTTATCAGCGCAATTTTTTCTTCAAGCTTAGCGGCGTCTTCTCTGTTTTGAGCCACAACCTTTTCGGGCGCTTTATTTACAAATCCCGGATTTGCGAGCTTTTTATTAATAAAATCAAGTTTATCCTGAGCTGCCGCCATTTCCTTTCGGAAACGTTCTTTTTCAGCCTCAAAATCAATCAGTTCACCGAGAGGAATATATATTTTAGCGTCTTCTGTTATGATAGTAACCGTGTTTTCAATGCCGTTGAAATCATCGGAAATCACAACTTCGTTTGCAGAGGCAAGGCGCTTGATGAATTCCGTGCCTGCGGCAAAAGTATCTGTAATCTGAGTTTCAATATAAACCGTTGCCTTTTTACTTGGCGGAATATTCATTTCACTCCTGCGGTTTCTGATTGCGCGAATAGCCGTCATTATCTTTTCTATCTGATTTTCTTCTTCTGAAAATGAAAGCGACGGATCGTATTTTACCCATTCGGATATCATAATAGACTCCGAATCGTGAGGTATAGCCTGATAAATTTCTTCGGTAATAAACGGCATAAACGGATGCAGGAGTTTTAAAATATCGGTAAGAACATAAACAAGAACTGCCTTTGCCGTTTCGGCATTATCGCCGCTTTGGAGCCTGATTTTTGATATCTCGATATACCAATCACAGAAAACATCCCAAATAAAGTCATACAGTTTCTGAACAGCAATGCCCAACTCGAATTTATCAAGATTTTCAGTAACCTCTTTAGCAAGAGAATTCACTCTGCTCACTATCCATTTATCCTCTGCGGCAAGCGCCTTAGGGAGTCCGTTATAGCTATAACCGTCCCCAAGATACATAAGAACAAATCTTGCGGCATTCCACAGTTTATTTGCAAAATTGCGAGATGCCTTTACTCTGCTTTCGGAAAATCGCATATCGTTTCCGGGCGAATTTCCCGTGGCAAGAGTAAACCTCAACGCGTCGGCACCGTATTCTTTTATAACAAGCAACGGGTCAATTCCGTTTCCGAGCGACTTACTCATTTTTCTTCCAAGCTCATCGCGAACAAGACCGTGAATAAGAACCGTGTCAAACGGAACCTGACCAGTTTGCTCCAGACCGGAAAACATCATTCTCATAACCCAAAACGGAATTATGTCGTAGCCTGTAACAAGCGTGTCTGTCGGATAATATTTGGCGTAGTCTTCTGTTTTTTCGGGCCAGCCTAAAGTTGAAAACGGCCAAAGAGCCGAGGAAAACCATGTATCAAGCGTATCGGGATCCTGATGAATATTTTTACTTTTGCACTTGCAGCACGAATCGGGAGTTGTTCTGCTGACTGTTATTTCGCCGCAGTCATCGCAATACCAGGCGGGAATTCTGTGTCCCCACCAAAGCTGACGTGAAATGCACCAATCGCGGATATTTTCAAGCCAGTGAAAATATGTTTTTTCATATCTTTTGGGAACAAACTTCGTATTTCCGTTTTTAACGGCATCAATAGCAGGACCGGCAAGGGGTTTCATATCAACAAACCACTGTTTTGAAACCTTTGGTTCAATAGTAGTTGAACATCTGTAACAAGTGCCTACATTATGCGAATAATCCTCTATTTCAAGCAAGACCCCTTCAGCCTCAAGATCCTTAACGATTTCTTTGCGGCATTCATATCTATCCATTCCGCTGTATCTGCCCCAGCCGTCTTTAATATGAGCGTCATCTGTCATAACATCTATTATTTCAAGGTTATGGCGCAACCCCACCTCAAAATCGTTTGGATCGTGAGCAGGCGTGATTTTAACAACGCCGGTTCCGAACTCTATATCAACATAATCATCTGCAATTACGGGTATTTTTCGGTGAACTATGGGCAAGTCAAGCATTTTGCCTATATAAGCCTTATATCGCTCATCATTGGGATTAACCGCAACGGCGGTATCACCCAAAAGCGTTTCGGGTCTTGTGGTGGCAAGCTCAAGATATCCGCTGCCGTCGGCAAACGGATATTTTATATGCCAGAAATGACCCGCCTGATCTTCGTATTCAACCTCTGCGTCGGATATGGAGGTCAAGCAGTGCGGGCACCAGTTAACAATTCTTTCACCACGGTAAATCAACCCTTTTTCATAAAGATTGTTGAACACCTCAACAACTGCTTTATTGCAGCCCTCGTCAAGAGTGAACCGTTCCCTGTCCCAATCACAGGAGGAACCGAGCTTTTTAAGCTGTTCAATTATCTTGCCGCCATATTGCCTTTTCCATTCCCACGCTCTTTCAAGAAATTTTTCTCTGCCGATATCTTCCTTGCTGATACCCTCCTTGCGCATCGCCTCCACGATCTTAGCCTCGGTTGCGATAGACGCGTGATCCGTGCCCGGAAGCCATAGTGTATCATAACCGTTCATTCTGTGATAACGGATAAGAATATCCTGCAAAGTGTTATCAAGGGCATGACCCATATGGAGCTGCCCGGTGATATTCGGAGGCGGTATAACTATAGTATAAGGTTTCTTTTTTGAATGAACATCAGCGTGAAAATACTTGTTATCACACCAAAATTTATAAGTGCGGTCTTCAACCTCACTTGGGTCATACTGTTTTGCCAATTCCTTTGCCATATTAATTTTCACGACCTTTCTTAAAAATTAAAAAGCTTTCGCCTCACAATGAGACGAAAGCATAAGTTTTCGCGGTACCACTCAAATTGCGCACAATTGCGCCGCTCAAATCCTTAACGCGGATATACGGACGAGGCTACTTTAAATTATTCACTCCGCCGGCTCAGAAGCTACCTTCTTTTTCTTTGCATACAGTCTTTCACCAACCGACCGCTCTCTGAAATGCCTTAGGAAAAATACTCCTCTTCTTCATAGCCGTTGAATATTGAAAATATCTTATCAAATTAATCGCTTTTTGTCAAGAAGTTAAAGCGTAACGCCGTCTTTAAAAATTGCGATTTCGCCGTAACCGTTAATTTCGTTTTTTGTTTTTTTCCCGCACACAACATCAATAACAAGCTTGAAAAGTTCCTCCGCTTTATCATCAATCAAAGCCCCGTAAAGTAAATCCCCTGCGTTAAAATCAATCCAATTCGGCTTATTTTTAAACAAAAGCGAATTTGAAGAAATTTTAATCGTCGGTATCGGAGCGCCGAGCGGCGTTCCTCTGCCGGTTGTAAATAAAATCATATGAGCGCCCGCAGCGGTAAGCGCCGTTGATGAAACAATATCATTTCCCGGCGATTCAAGCAGACTGAGTCCTTTTTTACGGCATTGATTTCCGTAGCGGATAATATCCGTAACAACAGCTCTGCCGCCTTTTTGAACGCATCCGAGGCTTTTTTCTTCAAGCGTTGTTATTCCGCCCGCCCTGTTCCCGGGTGATGGATTTTCATACACAACAAGACCGCGGCTTGAAAAGAAATCCTTGAAATCTCTGATTAAATTAACCGTATCATTAAAAACATTTTCATTTTCCGCGCGGGACATTAAAATTTGTTCCGCCCCAAACATCTCCGGCACCTCGGTTAGCACGGCGGAGCCGCCCTCCTCAGTGAACAAATCCGTAAATCTGCCGCACAGCGCGTTTGCCGTGATTCCCGAAAAGGCGTCTGAACCGCCGCATTTAAGACCGACTTTAAGTTTTTCGGCGGGAATGGGTTCTCTTTTAAATTCATCGGCGTAATTCAGTAACTCTTTTAAAAGCGTGACTCCCGTTTTGATCTCGTCCGTTTCATTCTGTGCAACAAGAAATTTAACTCTTTTTTCATTAATGTTTCCCAAAATAGGTTTGAAAACATTAAGATTATTGTTTTCACATCCAAGGGAAACAACAAGAACTCCCGCCGCGTTCGGATGATTTACAAGTGACGCGAGTATCTTTTGAGTTTTATTTTGATCACCGCCCATTTGGGAACAACCGTAGGGGTGAGTAAGCGCTTTAACGCCCGTGCAGTTTTCCCCTATCATTCCTCTTGCGATTTCGCAAAGCCTTTCCGCTGTTTTGTTTACGCAGCCGACTGTGGGAATAATCCATATGTCGTTACGGATTCCGATTTCTCCGTTTTCTCGTTTATATCCCGAAAAGCTTATGCCTTTTGGAGAATATTTATACGGTAAATAATCGCCGCTGCGGCGGTAGTCCCCTCTTTCGGACAAATCCGATTTCAGATTGTGCGTGTGAATATGGCTCCCCTTTTTAACATCAACCGTAACGCTTCCGATAGGATAGCCGTATTTTATAACTTTTTCTCCTGCTTTAAGATCGGCTAACAGCACCTTGTGACCAAACGGCACGGATTCCGTAAGAATCACTCCGTTTTCATAATAACCGGCTTTTAAAGGTTCAAGCGCAACCGCGACATTATCGTTTTTATTGATTTTATACAATTTATTCTTCATAAATTATTAACTCCGCCGCTTTTTTTATTCCGAATCGGCATAAATTATCGTAACATTCTTTCACAGTCTTGTATAATCCCTCTACCTCGGTCAAATCAATATTCCAAAGCTCTTTGCAGGAAAGCACACTTTTTACAACATCCTCGGATTTATGAGCATTGTGAAAGAAATCGGTAACGTTCCGTGAATCTTTAATAATGTATTTTTCACCGTTTCTCAGCCCGTAAAAATTACCTTCATCGTCATATTTACCGTTGTAAAAGGCAATAAGCGCGGCAAGCCCGAAAAGCAGAGAAATCGGCATTTTCCCCGTGAGTTTTATATAGTCAAGAACGCTGCAAAGGCATCGTGTTTTATATTTAGACACCGAATTGAGAGAAATATCAAGCAGTTTATGGTCAATAAAGGGGTTTCCGAATCTTTCGAACACCGAATCGGCAAAGCTAACACATTCATCCGCCGGAAGATTAACCGTGGGAATAATTTCCTCAAACACAACTTTTTTTATGTAAGAAAAAAACAAATCGCTGTTAATCATATCTCTAACAATATCAAAACCGCAAAGATATGCCGCTAATGCGGAAGTTGTGTGGGCTCCGTTAAGAATCTTAACCTTTCTCTCGCGATAAGGCGATAAATCATCCGTCCAGATAACACTTCCGTCAACAAGATGAACGGGAAAAATATCGCGCCACTCTCACTTGCCCTCAATAATCCAGCAGTGATAAGGTTCGCAGGCAACAAGTAAATTGTCCTCATACCCGAGCTTTTCGATGATTTTTTTATATTCATTATCGGGAAATCCCGTAACAATTCTGTCTACAAGAGTTGAACAGAATTTGCAGTCGTTTTCAACGTAATTCTTGAAATCGTCGCCCAAATTCCAATCTTCGGAATATTTCAAAACACATTTTTTCAGCACTTTTCCGTTGTTTTCTATAAGCTCAACAGGCAAAATTAAAAGTCCGCTGCCAAATCCGAGCTTTATAAATCTGCGATACAAAAAGGCGGTCAGTTTTGCGGGAAAAGAAACATCAGGAAAATCTGAAAATCTTTCACCGCTAACATAAACGATCCCCGCCTCGGTTGTGTTTGAAATAACAACCTTTAAATCGGTAGATTCGGCACATAAAAGCAGCTTATCGCAATCATCATAACAACTTATGCAATCTGCCACGGAGGAAATCACATCTGCGTTTTCTGCCGTCTCTCCGTCCTCTATTCCTTGACTCAAAACAGTATAAAAACACTTTTGATTATTAAAACGTTCAACGGAGCCTCTGTTTGTAGGCTTTGCAATAAGAATCCTTCCGTTAAAAACGTTTTTTCTGTTTGCCATTTCTATATACCAATCCGCAAAGGCTCTTAAAAAATTACCCTCGCCAAACTGAAGCACCTTAACCGGCAAAGACTGAAAATTTTTATTTTTTACTTCACAAATATTTTTCACTCAAACAACACCAACCACTTAAAACCATAGCCTTATTATAACGCAATATCAGTAAAAAGCAAGAAAAAAACTCCTGCCGAATCGACAGGAGCAAATATCTTATTATTCAATTATAGTGTGCATTGGACTAACCTCTCATAATTATTTTTTGAATACAATGAATCTCCTAATCAAGGGAACCACCTCTTAGAAAAATAATTATTCATTTTAAATCAAGTTAGTACATTGGACCTCACCTGTAAAAAATTTTTGTATGAAAGCATTTACTTTCAGGCTCTTGCAGGAAAAGCCGATATATCAATTAAAATATATATCATAAAATTAAATTGTAGCGCCTGAGTATTCGTTTGCGGTTCCTGCTATAACTTATTTAAATTGCTTTTAAAGCTTACTGCCCGTTTTTGTTTAACACAATATCTGCCGACAGCCTATTCCGTTATATTACCTGAATACCGAGCAGGCGTTTGTCTGGCCGGGTTCCAAATCAACCATTGGACAAATGCCCCCTTTCTTTAATTGAACTTGTGAAAAGATTCTTTATTTTTTATTTCTCTCCTAAGTTCACCTTAATAATAGCACACCTTTTATGCATTGTCAATAGTTTTTTTCAACATTTTTAAAAATTTTTGTATTTTTTGATAAGGGAAATGTTTCTATTGACGAAAATGCGTTAAAATACTATAATAAATGTGCTAAAGGAAAGGAACGTGGATATAATGGATAACGAAAAAGATTATTACGAGCCCGATATAATATCCGTTACCGATGAAAACGGCAACGAGATACTATTTGAACTGCTCGAAAGATATGAAACAGAAGACAACGTTTACGTTGCCATAACCGAATTTCACAGTGATGCGGAAGAAATCGTTGATTCCGACTGCGAGGTTGTAATTCTGAAAGTTATTGAAGACGGAGATGACGAATATCTCGCTGAAATTGAGGATGATAACGAATACGAACAGGTTTCGGATATCCTTATGTCTATGGTGGAAGAAAAGTTTGAAGTGGAATATTTCGATCCTGAGCAATAGACGAATTTCATTCCCTTTATGATGTAAACGGTCTGTGCATCTCGACAACCGAGGGCTTTAATAACCCGAACAACATTTATAATAGGGATCTATTCTCGCATTATGGGAATGCAGACCTCCCGCCTATTCGGGCGGACGCTGGGAGCACAAAATAATGCGGATAGAGCCCACCTGCTTTAACCGCAGGTTATCTTCAGTCCTCGGCGGATGTGCGGATTTGTTAAAAACAAGCGGCTGTGCCCAAAAGCACAGCCGTTATAATTTTGTTTGGCAAAAGCCATTAAGCTTTTATAATCAAAATGTCTGTTCCTGTATTTTTCTTTCGGCGGGGTTGAATGTCCAAACCGAAAAGCCCTGAGGAACAGGAGCCACCTGAATTCCTTTCAGTTTAAAAATCATTTCTCTGTAAAGCATTTTCCAGCCGCTGCGGTTTTTAAGAAAAAATCCGCTTTGCTGATCCACCCAATATATAAAAGTTACGGTGTGATTCAAATTTTGCTCCAGCAGCATAATAAACTGCATAAAGGTTTTCGGCAAAAAAGGTCTGTTTAAAAAGAACACATTATAGTTATTGAAGTCAATTTTAAACGCGTCGCCGTAAATAACATTTACATTATCGTATCTTTTTGACCATTCAGAAGCTATTTTTGCAGGTTTTTCTCTAAATTCAACTCCGCATATTTTGCAGGGCGCCTTTTTATGCAACAAAAAGGCAAGCGTTCTGCCGGTGCCGCAGCCGATATCTATAAAGCTGTCTTTTTCAGTAATATTAACGTGCGAAAAAATCTCGTTCAGCGTAATATAATGCGTGGAATCTGTGCCCGTTGCTCCGATTCCGCTCTCTTTGTCCGAGGTAGTCGGAATATAAACGGATATGCTCCTGCGACAAATCATATAATCAATAAATTTATCATATGCAGCCAAAAACAACGCACTTGAATTAACAGTCTTATCGCTGCGCTTTTTTTCAGTCATAAAGACCTTATTCGCCTTTCATTCCAACAAGCTCCGCCTTGCCCTCAAAAGCTATCTTAGAAAGTTTGATAGAATCAAAAATAGCTTTTTCTATATCATCGGAAGTGCAGCCGAGCTCCTTGCAATCATCGGTGGGAATAAAGAGATTCATACCCATAATATCGGCAAGACCCACGGGATCAATACCCGAATCAACGTTTCTTTTTGCGTAATCTTTGCGCATAACAAGACCAAAAGCCTGGAAAGTCCACTTAGGAACATCAACGATCTTTCTGTCAGGTATACCGTCCATAGCGCGATAAACAATTTTAAGGAATTCACGCCACGTCATATTTACGCAGGAAATCCCATATGCGCGGAAACCGGCTTCGCCTTTTTCAGCCGCTGCATAAGCCTGTTCTGCGGCGCCTACCATAGCCTCGCCTACCTGGCGCACGGTTAACATTGCGGTACCGCCTGCCGGATACATCGTAAATGGCATTTTTTCAAATCTTTGGAGCTGCTCAATAAGTATAGTCCAAACAGGTTTGCGGCCTGGCTGTGTTCCGAAAATATAAGGAAGTTCAAGAACACCTACGCCGAAATTCTTATCCGCATATTTTTCGCAAACCTTTTCCTGCTCAATACGGCTCCTAATATAAGGGTGCTTTGCACAAAGATTCATATCGGGGCGCTCTTTGGCAAGCCATGAGAAATAAGAACCGCAAACTACGGCGCCCTTCATACCGGCTTTTTTGGCAAGCGGCAGATATCTTTCAAGCGGTGCGATATTATACTTGTAATACGCATCGTATACGGGTGCCGGAAATTCAACTCTTTCGTCTACGCCTGTTGCAAATACGAATATATCGTATCCGTTCATCAAATCAAGCATTTCATCGTCTGTGAGCTTGTTCGCATCCTGGAAAACAATTTCCATTTCAGGCGGAAGAGGCGCTCCCTGAGGAAGCGGAGGCAACGACAATGTTTTGATTTCATTTTTGCGATCCACAAAAATTTGAGCTGCGGCAGAACCGAGAAGACCTGTTCCGCCAATCATGAGAATCTTCATACTATGAACCCTCCAATTTATAAAAAATTTATAAAATGATTATAACATTTTATTTTCAATCAGTCAATACAATTTAATCTCTCGTATTAAAATTCGGAAAAAGGCAATGTTAAAAATTTGAGGTGCGGCTGATTTCAGCCGCACCTTGCTTTTTTAAACAGGATGAACCTTTGTTTCAAAATTATCGTGCTTACCGTCAAGCCCGTATTTTTTATCTCTTCTCTGCTTGAAGTATTTAATTGCAACCTGGTCAAATTGAGCGTAAGAGAGAACATCCTCCTCCTGCTCATAATATTCGGCAATTTCATCTTTAAACTTGTCAAGTTCAGGTTTTAAGAGATCTGCGGGGCGGCAATCAATTATGGGCTCATCTCCAACAATTTTCTTTCTGAATTCGGGATTTATCTCACAGGGGGTTTTGCCGTATTTTCCGGCAACCAAATCCTTGAATTCCTTAGTGACCATCTTATAGCGTTCACCCAAGATTATATTAAACACAGCCTGCGTGCCCACAATCTGCGATGTGGGAGTAACAAGCGGCGGAAATCCGCTATCCTCGCGAACGCGCGGAACCTCTGCAAGCACCTCTTCAAGTTTATCTTCTTTTCCCGCCTGTTTAAGCTGATTTAAAAGGTTTGAAAGCATTCCTCCGGGAACCTGATAAAGGAGAGTGTTTGCATCAACGCCAAGCAATTTAGGATTGAGAAGTCCATCCGCAATATATTTTTCACGGAGCGGAACAAAGAAATCGCGTATCTCCGTAAGTGCTTTAATATCAAGGCCGGTATCGTATTCCGTGCCTTGCAGGGCAGCAACCATGGATTCGGTGGCAGGATGAGATGTGCCCATTGCGAGTGGACTTATAGCGGTGTCAATAACATCAACTCCCGCCTCTATCCCCTTGAGCTGAACCATTGAGGCAAGCCCCGATGTGTAGTGGGAATGAAGCTGAATCGGGATTTTCACCGTTTCTTTAAGCGCCTTTACAAGGTCATAAGTTCCATAGGGAGTAAGAAGCCCCGCCATATCCTTAATGCAAATTGAATCGGCTCCGGCGTTTTCAAGCTGTTTTGCGTAATTGCAATAATACTCAATATTAAACACGGGACCAGTTGTGTATGAGATTGCAGCCTGAACGTGACCTCCGTACTTTTTGGCGGAGTTAATCGAAGTTTCAAGATTCCTAACATCGTTAAGAGCGTCAAATATACGTAGAATATCAATTCCGTTGTCTATACTTTTTTTAACAAAATAATCAACGATATCGTCGGCATAATGGCGGTATCCAAGCATATTCTGCCCCCTGAAAAGCATCTGCAGCTTTGTATTAGGGCATTTTTTGCGGATAAGGCGAAGTCTGTCCCACGGGTCTTCATTCAAAAAGCGAAGGCAGGAATCAAACGTTGCGCCGCCCCAACATTCAATCGAATAATATCCGATTTTATCCATCTTTTCAAGAATATCGGAAAATTCGTCCGTTTTCATTCTCGTTGCTATAAGAGATTGATGCGCGTCGCGGAGAACGGTTTCCGTAATACCGATTTTTGCCATATTTATTCACATAGCCTTTCTGAACATTTATTAATCACGGCAGACAGAGCATACACAAAGTCTCTGCCTGCCGACCACGTCAATTTAAAGTGATAATTACCTGCCCTGCCTCAACGCTGTCGCCCTTATTAACAGAAACAGACGCAATTGAGCCGGCGGACGGAGAAACGATTTCGTTTTCCATCTTCATAGCTTCAAGCACACAGAGAACATCACCTGAATCAACAGTCGCGCCAACCTTAACTTTAACATCAAGAATCGTTCCGGGCATCGGCGCCTCAACTTTAATTGAGCCCTCCGCTCCCGCTGGTGCCGGAGCCGGAGCCGCCTTTACGGGAGCCGCGGGCGTTGATACCGGCGCGGCAGGTGCGGCCGCAGGGGCAGCCGCAGGGGCAACGGCAGCCGCAGCGGGAGCTGTGCCTGCCTCATCAACCGTAACGTCATACGGTATGCCGTTTACCGTGATAGTATATCTTTTCATAATCTGTATCCTCCTATTTAACCGAGTGCTTTCTCGGAAGTGTTGTTTCTCTCTTGCCGTCGAGCATATCAAGCGCATAAATCAGCTTTGCTCGTGTTTCGGCGGGAACGATAATATCGTCAATTGCGCCGCAGGCGGCAGCCGTGAATGGCGACGCCATATTTTCCGAATATTCTTTTTCAAGCTCTTTTCTGTTTTCTCCGTCGGCAAGTCTGTCGTTATAAAGAAATGCAACAGCCGCGTCTACACTGAGCGGAGAAATCAACGCTGTATCCCACGCAAAGACCAAATCGGCATTAGAGCCTCTGCCCGCAAGAGCAATATACGCGGCACCGATAGCTTTGCCGGTTACAACGGAAATTTTAGGACAAGTTGCTCCGGCATATGCCGAAGTGAGCTTGGTTGCGGCAACAAGCATCTGATTTTCCTTTTCTTTAACAAAACCGTCTGCATTTACAAATGTGATAATCGGTATACTGAATGCGTCACAGAGCTTTATAAAAGCCTCTGCTTTATACGCGCACGCCGGACAAACGGAATCACCGTTAAACGCAATAATTCCAACCGATGCCCCGCCTATTCTTGCAAAAGCCGTTATAGCATTTTCGGCATAGCCCGATTTAATATTTATAACGCTGTTTGCATCGGCAACCGCAGAGATTATCTCACTTGCGGTTGCGCCTGTATCGGCAACGGTTTCAGACTGTTCGCTGAAATCAACAGTCGGCACGGGTTCAAGATTATTAGACGGAAGAATAGTTATAAGTTCTCTTGCGGATACGATCGCACTGTCTACATCGTCTGCCAAAATATCAACTGTTCCGCCGGCAAACGATTCCTCTGCCGTTATTTCGCTTGGAGCAGTAACGTAAAAATCGGCGTCTTTAACGGCAATAACAATATCCGCCATATTTGCGGCAAGAGCAGAAGTTCCGAGGCAAGCGCCCGCAATAACAGAAATTTGCAAAACAACTCCCGAAACATCGGCAGATGCTTTTAAAATTTCGCCGTAAGCATTAAGCCCCTCAAAACCTTCGTTGATTTTCATTCCGTTTGAATCGTATATGCCGATTACAGGGCAGCCTGTTTTCTTTGCGAGCTCATAAATTTTTTTGATTTTTGCGCACTGCGCAATACTTATAGCGCCGCCGTCCACAGTTATATCCTGCGAAAACGCATATGCGTTTACTCCGTTAATCATACCGAAGCCTGCAACCGTTTCTATTTCGCCGTTTGCAGATTTTGCATAAGCGTCAATTTCGGTAAAAGTATCCGCGTCAAAAAGAGATAAAAGCCTTTTGCGTGCGTCTGAATCTTTTACTGCAATTTCACTCACCAATTAATCCTCCCTAACAGAATTTTAACAAATTAAAAAATTCCGAAATTATCCATTCTAAGGTATTTTATCACTTTGAATATTCAATTACAACTGTTTTTTATTATATTTCGTTAATATTATTATTTTATTAATATAAAGAATTGGACGCCCTTGATAATGAGGGCGCCCTTTGATTAAGCAAGACTATTAGATTCTTCTCTCCGTGCTTATGCGTTAAGTAAATCTCTTATGCTGTTTTTTGTTGATTCGTCTATTTCATCGTCTGCCAAGACGGCGTTCGCCACTTGTATAAAACTTCGTGTCTTTATTTCCGAATAAAAATATTC
>CANRMJ010000045.1 GCA_947631705.1 uncultured Clostridia bacterium | reverse complement strand
TGACCGTTACACCCGGTGTGCGTTTTGCGGACGGAGATATCGGCGATCAGGTAAGGGTTACAACTCCGGCTAAGGCAAAGGAAATCGGCTCCGATTATATAGTTGTGGGCAGAGCTATTACACAGGCAGACGACCCCGTTGCAGTCTACCGCCGATGCTGTGAGGAATTTATAGGTTAACTGGGAGGATTACTTATGACAATAACAGAAGAAAAAATCGCGAAGGATTTACTTTCCATCAAAGCTGTTTTTTTACGCCCGAATGAGCCATTTACATGGGCGTCGGGTATAAAAAGCCCGATTTATTGCGACAACCGCTTAACTCTATCCGCTCCCGAAGCGAGGAAAGATGTTGAGAATGGTCTTGCCGAAACGGTTAGGGAAAAATTCCCCGAGGCGGAAATTCTTATGGGAACATCAACGGCGGGTATTGCTCACGCCGCAATCACTGCCGCAATTCTTGATATGCCGATGGGATACGTTCGCTCAGGTCATAAGGATCACGGCAGGCAGAATCAAATAGAGGGCAAGCTCGAAAAAGGGCAAAAGGTGGTTGTGATTGAAGACCTTATCTCAACAGGGGGTTCGGTGCTTGAGGTTGTTGACGTACTGCGTGAAGCGGGAGCCGAAGTGCTCGGCATAGCCTCTATATTCACTTACGGTATGCAAAAGGGCAAGGACAGGTTAAAGGATGCGGGCGTAATCAATTACAGCCTTTCAAATTTTCAAACTCTTATAGACGTTGCGGCAAATGAGGGTTATATAAAGAAAAACGATGTTGATAAGCTTAAAATGTTTATTAAAAATCCTTCAGACCCGTCGTGGATGGAATTATAAAAGGTAGGGAAATCTGTTATGCGCCATTTTCTTGATACAACCGATTTAACAGTTAAGGAAATTGATGAGCTTATTGCGCTTGCAACGGATATAATTGCAAACAAGAAAAAGTACGCTCATGTTTGCAGCGGAAAAAAACTTGCAACTCTCTTTTTTGAGCCCAGCACAAGAACACGCCTTTCGTTTGAGGCGGCGATGTTGGAGCTTGGAGGGAGCGTAATCGGTTTTTCCGAGGCAAATTCATCATCGGCGTCTAAGGGCGAATCGGTGGGTGACACGGTTAAGATGGTTTCTTGCTATGCGGATATTATCGCTATGCGCCATCCGCTTGAGGGCGCTCCGAGGGTTGCTTCTTATAAAAGCGATGTTCCCGTTATAAACGCGGGAGACGGAGGGCACAGTCACCCAACGCAAACTTTGACTGATTTGCTGACAATTTACCGCGAAAAGGGCAGATTTAACAATCTTACTATCGGTCTTTGCGGAGATTTAAAGTTCGGCAGAACGGTTCACAGCCTTATAAAAGCGATGTGCCGTTACAGCGATATAAAATTTGTGCTTATTTCGCCCAAGGAATTATCTGTACCGGATTATATAAAAACGGATTATCTTGATGAGCGTGGAATGGGCTATATTGAAACGGAAAAAATAGAGAACGTTATGCCCCAACTTGATATTCTTTATATGACGCGTATTCAGCGCGAGCGGTTCTTTTCAGAAGACGAGTACCTGAAGCATAAGGACGCCTTTATTCTTGACACTGACAAGTTGAAAACCGCTAAAAGCGATTTAACAATTATGCACCCGCTCCCGAGAGTTAATGAAATCACAACAGATGTGGATGATGACCCGCGCGCCAAATATTTTGAACAGGCTCTAAACGGAAAATATATACGTATGGCTCTTATAATAACGCTTCTGAATTGGGCAGGAGGTTTATCAGATGAAGATTGACGAAATAGAAAACGGATATGTGCTTGACCATATTTCCGCCGGAAAGGGAATGGATGTTTATTATGCGCTGGGGCTTGATAAACTCTTGTGTCAGGTTGCGATTATCCAAAACGCAAAATCAAAGAAGATAGGCACAAAGGATATCATTAAAGTTAACGAACTTATTGATCTTAATTTTGACGTGCTCGGATTTATTGACCCTGATATAACCGTTAACATTATAAGAAACGGCAAAGCCGAAAAAAGAAAACTGACTTTGCCGAAAAGAGTTGTTAACATAGTTAAATGCCCGAATCCCCGCTGTATTTCAAATTCCGAAAATATAGATTACGAGTTTGTTCTTACCGATGATAAAGGAACATACCGCTGCATTTACTGTGAAACGAAAGCAAATTAAAAAACCGCTCTGTGCGATGAACACAGAGCGGTTTTCAATCATCACTCAAAATTCTCTTTTTGAATATATTTTGATAGACAGCATACAGGAAATTATAAATATCAACGCGGCTGCAACAGCGAATAAATACACATTATCCGCAGGTGTGAACGCGCCGTTGGTTAATGCGTCTTCCGTGTTGCTTTTTATGTTAATAAGCACTATTGAAACTGAAACAGCAAAAATAATTAACATATTTATCAATTTACCCTTCATATAGCCGAATTTCATAATAATCGGCAAATTTATCGAGGGAATTATAACACCGCAAAAAACATTGATACACGCCCAGCCGAAAACGGCTTTCGCGTCTAAATCATAAATAATCAAAAATATAATTCCTTCAAAAAGAACAGCGGGAATTACGAGAATGAGCGTAAGCAAATATTTTTCCGTTACAAGTTTTGCTCTGCTTACGGGAAGTATGATTTCATATTTGTTCCACCGCCAGTTTTCATCGTAGCCCATATTGTTTATAGGTAAAATTGAAAAAATCGCAACCGCATAATAACTGAAATAGAGCGATTTTTCCGCAAAAAGTGAGATCAAAAAGAAAAGTAACGGAATAATAAAAAAATATATTTGCCTTTTTATATAAAGAAAATCCTTGTATAGCAAGCCTTTCATTTTTCATTCCCCCTTATCATATAAACAAATAAATCTTCAAGATTAATTGATGATGTGTTCGCAAAATCTTTTGCCGCGGATTTTTTAATAACGGCGTTTATTCCGTATGGCGTTTCACGCACACCGAGAATATCTGATTTTCTAATGTCCGCGAGTTCGTTAATTGAGCAACTGACAATGCAGTAATTATTTATAAGAGCGTCTTTTTCTTCAAATAAAACAAGTTTGCCCTTGTGCATAAACGCTATATAATCGCACAGCTTTTCAAGGTCGCTTACGATATGTGAAGAAATTAAAATCGAATGGTTTTCATCTCTTGTGAATTCATAGAATATATCAAGAATTTCATCGCGAACAACAGGATCTATACCGCTTGTTGCCTCGTCCAACAGCAATAGCTTTGCGCCGTGAGAAAGTGCGGCGGAAATATAGAGTTTCATTTTCATTCCCTTTGAAAATTCACGAATTTTTTTATTTTCCGGCAGTTCAAATTTTTGCAGATATCCGAAATAATCGCTCTCACTCCAATTTTTATATATTCTTTTAAAAATCCCGTTCATTTCTTTAGCGTTGAGAAATTCAGGAAAGCCGTTTTCCTCCATAACAACGCCGATATCCTCTTTTGAGCATTTTCGGTAATCCTGCCCGAACAGTTTGATTTCACCGCTGCTTTTGTTTATCATATCAAGCATCAGCTTTATTGTTGTGCTCTTTCCCGCTCCGTTTTCTCCAACAAGACCCAAAATGCATCCGCTCGGCAGGGAAAAGCTGATGTTGTTTAGATAAAAATCTTTATATTGTTTGCTTAAATTTTTTATTTCAATTGAATTCAAGTTTATTCCTCCTCATAAAGAATGTTAAGCATAGATAAGATATCCTCTTTTCGGAGATTGCACTCGGCAGAGAGCCTGATAACCTCTTCAAGATGTGATTCGATTTGACGAAGATTTTCTTCACGCAAAAGCTCTGTGTTTTTTTTCGCAACAAAGCTGCCCTTAGCCGGAGCGGTGTAAATAAAACCGTCTTTTTCAAGCTCCTCATAAGCGCGTTTTGTTGTGATAACGCTTATGCGTAAATCCTTCGCAAGATTTCTTATAGATGGCAGGGGAGCGTCCTCCTCAAGCTGTCCGCTGATTATCTGCGATTTGATTTGCGAGTAAATTTGCTCGTAAATCGGCACTCCGTTTTTATTATTTATAAATATCAGCATGCTTTATCTCCTTTTCAACAGTTAACTGTATATAAACAGTATATACAGTATGAACACACTTGTCAATACTTTTTTAAGAAAAAAGCCTCCCGAATTTCGAGAGGCAAAAAACACATTTTATTTACTTTTTATTCTGTTTGTAACAGCTTGGGCGTTTCTGTAGATTTCTTCAATGTCCGTATTCATAAATTCTCCGTTTTCATAAAGAATTTTTCCGTTCACCATTGTGAGCTTGATATTTTCCTTTGAACCGCTGTAAACAATATTCTTCGCTATGTTGTTTACAGGCTGCATATTCGGTCTTTTTAAATCTAAAACAATCAGATCCGCCGTTTTTCCAACTTCTATGATATCACAGTCATATAGTCCCATACAGTGCGCGCTGCCAACAGTTGCCGCTTTAAGAATGTCAACAGCGTCCGCCGCCGCGGGGTTGCCCGTGGCGATTTTTTGTGTTGCGGCTATAAGATACATTTCTCTGAACATATCAAGCGCGTTGTTGCTTCCCGCGCCGTCTGTTCCAACTGCGATATTTATTCCTGATTCAAGCATTTTGGTAAGTGGAGCAATGCCGGATGCAAGTTTGCAGTTTGATCCCGAATTAATCACAGCCCAAACGCCGCGTTTTTTGTAAATTTCCAAATCGTTGTCGTCAATCCACACGCTGTGGTATGCGCCTCCGCCGTAATCAAACAGTCCAAGCTCATCAAATAATGCGGTGGGAGTTTTGCCGTACCGCTCAATGCAGCCTTCCACCTCGCTTTTTGTTTCGGAAGAGTGGGTAAAAACAGGGGAACAGTATTTATGAGCAAGGTTAGCGACTCCGCTGATGATTTCACGGGAGGTAGTGTATTCGGCGTGAAAGCCGAGCCTGTATGAAATCAGTTCATCATAATTGTTGAATCTGTTGTAATACTCCTCAAGTTTTTTAACGCTTTCTTTGAAATTGTTGAGCCCGCAGGTCATAACCGTTCTGAATCCGGCGTCAACGCTTGCCTTTGCCATGTTTTCGGGGAAGTAATACATATCAAAGCAAGCTGTTATTCCGCTTGATAAATATTCAAGAAAAGCAAGGCGCGAGAGATGATAAATGTCATCGCCGGTCAGTTTTGCCTCCATCGGAAATATCATATTGTTAAGCCATAAATCAAGCGGCAAATCGTCTGCAACACTTCTTGCGAATGTCATAGCCGAATGGGTATGCGCGTTTTTGAACGAAGGCATTAAAAGATTGCCGTTAAGATTGATTTCGCGGTCCGCGCGGTAGGGGCAGTTTTTGCCGACAAAAACAATTTTTGTTCCGTCTGTCCACACTTCTTCTTCGGTAATATCCGCGGAATTTTTAAAAGATAAAAGCCGTCCGTTATAAAATCTAATCATTATATAGCTCCTTCAAACTTTTTTCAAAAGGCGGATAAGCAATGCCTTTGTCGGTTATTATCGCGGTGATCAGGCTGTTGTCTGTAATGTCAAAAGCGGGATTATAACATTTCGTTTCGGAAAGGGCTGTTGGATTTTCAAAATACATTGATTTAATTTCGTTAGCGCCGCGCTCCTCAATAACAATATTTTCACCGCTCGGCGAAGAAAAATCTATCGTAGAATAAGGACCGAGCACGTAAAAAGGGATGCCGTAATACTTTGAAAGCACGGCAACTGTGTTAGTTCCTATTTTGTTTGCCGTGTCGCCGTTAGCGGCAACCCTGTCGCAGCCCACGAGAACGGCGTCGATAAGACCTTTCTTCATTACTGTTGACGCCGCGCTGTCGCAAATCAAAGTAACGTCTATTCCGTGCTTTTCAAGCTCATAAGAGGTGAGCCTCGCGCCCTGCAAGAGGGGTCTTGTTTCATCGGAGTAAACGTGAAATTTATATCCCTTTTCATTTCCGAGTATTATCGGGCCGAGCCCCGTGCCGTATTTTGAGGTGGCAAGCTCTCCCGCGTTGCAGTGAGTTAAAATCCCGTAGTTGTCTTTCAGCAGAGATAAGCCGTATTCGCTGATTTTGCGGCACATATCAATATCTTCATTTTGGATAGCTGTTGCCTCTTTTATAAGATTTTTACCGTTTCTGAATGCGTTAAGAATTCTTTGCGTAGCCCAAGAGAGATTAACCGCCGTCGGTCTTGCTGAATCAAGATATTCTTTTGATTTTTCTATATTATTTTCGTGGAAAAGTGCAAGCGAGTATGCGGCAAATATTCCTATTGCGGGCGCGCCTCGCACCTGTAAAAGCTCTATGGCGTTATAACAATCTTCAAGGCTTTTCATTTCAAGATAGATTTCTTGATTTGGCAGCTTTGTCTGGTCGAGTATAAAAAGCCTGTTGTTTTCAAATTTTATATTATTCATTACAAATCCTTTCAACAGATTTTTTTATAAGTTCCCTGAAACGCGGGGCTGTTTTGCACGCTGTTTCCTCAACCTCTGCGGCGCTCAATATTTTGTCTGTAAGTCCGCAGGCGAGATTTGAAATGCAGCTAACGGCACAAACCTCAAGACCGCAGTATTTTGCCGCCTGCGCCTCTATTGCGGTGCTCATCCCGACTGCGTCCGCACCCAAGGCGGAGCACATTTTGATTTCTGATTTTGTTTCAAACGCCGGTCCCGTTAGCTGAACATAAACGCCTTTTTTAATATCAATACCTATTTCGGTTGCTGTTTTAACTATGATTTTGTTAAGCCTTTTGCTGTAAACTTCGCTCATATCGGGAAAACGGGGACCTAAATCATCGTTGTTTTCACCTATGAGAGGTGAGGGAACAAATGATGAAATATGATCTTCAATTACCATAAAATCACCGGCAGAAAAGTTTTTGTTTATTCCTCCGGCGGCATTTGTCAGAAAAAGAATTTCAGCGCCGAGTGCTTTCATCAAAAAAACGGGCGAAACAACACTGCGCGGAGAATAACCCTCGTAAAGATGAACACGACCCTGCATTATGGCAACGTTGGCATTTCCTATGTGACCGAGAATAAGTCTGCCGCGATGGGAAGGAGCAGTTGAAACGGGAAAACCCGGAATATCGGCATAGTCTATTACCGCTTTTATGTCTGCTTCATCCGCAAAATCACCGAGCCCTGAACCGAGAACAAGCGCAATATCCGGCCTGAAATCGGTTTTGCTTTTTATGTATTCAAGCTGTTTTTCAAGCATAATCTCCACCTCTTCGCTAATTATAATTCTTTTTATATATTAAATCAATAAATTCTATTGCATTATAAAAATAATTTTGGTATTATTAATAAGTGATAATTTCTTTGTCGGAGGAATATTATGAAAAAATTAATTTCAGTTTTAGTATGCGCCGCGATACTTGCCGTTTCCGTTTTTGCATTCAACGGATGCACCGGAGCACAGGAGATTAATTATGATATTGTTCTCATTACAGACGGCGGTACAGTAAACGACGGTTCTTATAATGAAAGCGCATGGAACGGAATAAGCGAATATGCAGAGGGTGCGGGGCTTACCTGCCGCTACTATCAGCCGTTGCTTGACGAAGAAGGCGTGCCCGCGGCGGACGCTGTTGCCGAGTACATAGAGCTTGCCGCCGATTCAGGAGCTAAATTTATCGTTTTGCCTTCAAAGGAATATGAAGTTGCGGCTTACGAAAACGCTCAGCGTTTTCAGAACGTTAATTTTATTTTGGTGGGCGGTATCCCGCATGCCGACGGTGATAATATAGACGCATTTTTGGGAAACGTTATGTGCGTTTCGTTTGACGATCTTGAAAGCGGATTCCTTGCTGGCTACAATGCCGTAATCAGCGGAAATACCGAGCTTGGTTATTTAGGCTCGTTTGCAAGCGAATCTTCATTCAACTACGGTTCAGGCTTTATTCAGGGCGCCTCTTATGCCGCAGATCAAACAGGAACCCCTGTTACGCTGAATTATGCGGACTATGATTCACCTCTGCTTGATTACGACTATTCGTTTACGATAACCGCGAATTATGCAAAAATCGAAGATGTTGATGAAGACGCGTATAAAATCAATGTTGTTAACGGTATAGGTTCGGGAACATACACCGAGGGCTCAAATGTAACCCTTATTGCAGATCCGGCTCCTGAAGGTCAGGTTTTTGACCATTGGGAAACAAAGAGCGATACCGATGGCGTTAAAGATAAAAAGGTAAACCTTTCAACAAAGAAGAAAACCACAACGAATCTTCTTGTTGAAAAATGTGACGCCACGATAACGGCTGTTTATAAAGATGCGGAATACGAAACGTATCCCGTAACCGTATTAAACGCGGATGGCACCGTTTATTCAGAGCAATATGTTGGTGCGGGTTCTTCATGCAATGTTAATCCACCTGTTGCTGAACACGGTATGGTATTTGATAAATGGGAAATCAGTATTTCGGCAGATGACATTACTTGTTACGACGATTCAAGCCGTTCTTGGATTGTTAATATGCCTTCGGAAAACCCGCAAGCAGTTACACTCACTCCTGTTTACAAGGAAAGCGAATTTCCCACATTTGATGTTACAGTAGTAACGGGTGAAGGCGGAAACGGCGAATCCACAGGCTCAGGTTCATATTTAACGGGCGATCTTGTTTCGCTTTCCGCCGCAGTTCCTAAGGACGGATACATTTTCACCCACTGGTCGAATGCAGACGTTAACGGATACGGCACCGGGATTTCTATGGAAAATGAATTCTATCCCAACACAACTTTTGATATGGTAAACCGTTATCAGTCTATCGCCGATACAATGTTTAACGAAGGCGCAACGATGATTTTCGCAGGCGGTCACGATGAGATAGACGTTGTTTCCGAATCAACTTGGAACTATAATTATCTCAAACAGGCTATTGGCTCTGAAAATTATCAGAAAGGCTGGGATCATTACTATTCAACAACAATCAAGGAATACGGCAATGCGATTAAAGCCTGTCTTGAAGAATTCAAGGGCGGATACATATACACGGGTGATTGCTCAAACGGCGGTATTTCAATGAGTTTTGTGGCGGATGAGAATCTTGAAAGCTATAATGCCGTTGTTGAGGGACTTGGAAACGACACAATACCTGTTCAGCGTATAGCTCCCGGTTCTGATATAAGGCAGGTATGGAATTCGGAATGTCTTACGCTTGATTGTTGGGTTGTTGGAATATAAATAAATTAAAGTATAAAAAGCGGTGTTTCTTATGAAATGCCGCTGATTTTTGGTGATGTATTAATGAAAATAATAGTATTGGCAGGCGGATTGAGCCCCGAAAGAGATGTTTCACTTTCTTCGGGAGCGCTTATTTCAAACGCGCTGATTGAAAGCGGACACGATGTTATGCTGCTCGATTTGTTTTTGGGCACTGAAAATAAGAATATCGAACCTGTTTATAAAAACAAAAGCTCCGATTTTAAATTCAGCTTTCACGTTTCGGAGCACGAGCCCGATTTGAACGCGCTGCGCGAATCCGTTGATTTTTGCGGTGAAATCGGAAATGGTGTAATTGAGCTTTGTAAAGAGGCTGATAAAGTTTTTATGGCTCTTCACGGAGCCGCAGGTGAAAACGGGCAGCTACAGGCATTATTTGATTTGAACGGCATTAAATATACAGGAACAGGTTATGTCGGCAGTTTGTTAGCAATGGATAAGGATATATCAAAGCGTATAATGAGAGATAACGGAATTCTGACAGCAGACTGGAAATACGTTAATCTTAAAGAAGAAAACGATTTTTGCAATGTAAAATATCCTTGTGTTGTAAAGCCGTGCAGCTGCGGGTCAAGCGTTGGCGTAACCATTGTTGAAAATCCGTCTGAACTGAGCGATGCAATCGAATTTGCAAAAAAGTATGAGGATTCTGTTATAATTGAAGATAAAATTGTAGGAAGGGAATTCTCGGTTGGCGTTCTTGATTCAAAAGCATTGCCTGTAATAGAAATCAAACCGTTGAGCGGCTTTTATGATTACAAAAATAAATATCAGCAGGGCTTAACAAAGGAAATTTGCCCCGCAGATATCAGCCGTGATATTGAATCTCTTTTGCAAAATAACGCTGAAAGGGTGCACAGGTCACTTCGGCTCGGATTTTATTCAAGAGTTGATTTCATAGTTGATAAAAACGGAAAGGCATACTGCCTTGAGGCAAACACGCTTCCGGGAATGACACCCACAAGTCTGCTGCCTCAAGAGGCACTTGCGGCGGGAATATCATATAATGATTTGTGCGGCAAAATTGCTATGTTTTAATAATAAAAGTCTCTCGAATTTTTTCGGGAGGCTTTTATGTTGTTAAAATAATTTATTCAATTCAGCGTTAAACTAAGCCCGCCGAAAAGCAAGAAAATGTTTTTCGGCGGGCTTATATTTTCAGTATTCAATTTGCCCTGTAAACACAAGATTGCAGTCGCCTGTAAGCGTTATGCATTCGTCGGTGTAATTGACAATTAAATCGCCGCCGCGCAGCTTAACGGTTATATCCTCGCCTTTTGCGCAATATCCGTTTTCAACAGCCGCCGCTACCGCAGCGCACGCACCTGTGCCGCAAGCCTGTGTTTCGCCGTTGCCGCGCTCCCAAACCCTCATTTTAAGAGTTCTGTTGTTTACTACTCTGACAAATTCAGTGTTGATTCTTTCGGGAAAAAGAGGCGCCGTTTCAAACTGCGGTCCCGTTTTGCTGATATCAATCTTATCCACATTGTCCACAAAAACAACGCAGTGCGGATTGCCGACGGATAGGCAGGTGATATTATATTCTTTATCACCTATAACGGCACGTTTGTTTATAACGCTTTCACCGTCTGCCAAAACGGGAATCTTTTTTGGCGAAAGCTCAATTTTGCCCATATTTACCGTTACGGAAGAAACTTTTCCGTTCCTTGTAAACAATTGTAATTCCTTGATACCGCTTGCGGTTTCTATTGTTATTTTATCTTTGCTTACAAGAGAATTATCATAGAGATATTTTCCCACGCAGCGAATGGAATTTCCTGCCATTTTACCCTCGGAGCCGTCCATATTGAATATGCGCATTTTTGCGTCTGCCTCTGTTGACGACTCTATAAGCACGATTCCGTCGCCTCCGATACCTCTGTGCCTGTCGGTAAATTCTATCGCAAAGCTTTCAGGGCAGGTGATTATGCCGCATTGATTGTTAAAAAAGATATAATCGTCGCCCGTTCCGTGCATTTTGCTGAATTTGAGTATCCCTTTTTCGGTGCGCATATTGTTTATATCAACAAGCTCCGTATTTTGCTGGTTGTAGCGGCTTGCAATTATATCCGCAAGAGCGTTCGCGGTATCAAGTGAGGTTATAGTTGCAATGCCAAGCTGATTTGCTCTGTTGAAAAGCTTGATATAATCGGCAATGCTCTTTTTGTCGCTTTTTCCCGTGTAAACGATATAGTCTAACTTTCCGCTTTCAACAAGCTCCATAATTGAATTATCCTCATACAGCTTGTTGACAGTTTCAACCTTTATTCCAAGACTTTCAATGGCTTTGGCGGTTTCGGGCGTTGCCCAAATTTGCGCGCCCAAATCTTCCAGCTTTTTTGCAAGGGTAACTATTTCGTACCTGTCTTGCTTAGTAACGGTAATCAGCACTCCGTGCCTGTCTTTTTTATGAAAGCCAACCTTAAATCCTGCCGAAACAAGACCTTTGAAAAGCGCCTCGTTCAGATTTTTACCAACGCCGAGCACTTCACCCGTTGATTTCATTTCGGGACCGAGCTTGCTGTTTACGTCATTCAGCTTTTCAAAGCTGAAAACGGGAACCTTAACGGCATAATAGGGAGGGATTCTGTAGAGTCCCGTGCCGTAGCCAAGCTCTTTTAGCGACGCGCCTGTCATAATCTTTGTTGCAAGCTCCACCATCGGAACTCCCGTAACCTTGCTGATATAGGGAATCGTGCGCGACGCACGGGGATTTACCTCTATAACGTAGAGTTCGTTTTGATAGGTGAGATACTGAATGTTTATAAGCCCCTCGGTTTTAAGGGAAAGAGCGAGCTTTTCGGAGATATCGCAGATTTTTGCAAGCATTTTATCCTGAATGTTGTATGGCGGGTAAACAGCTATTGAATCACCGCTGTGAACTCCGGCGCGCTCAATATGCTCCATAATGCCCGGAATAAGAACGTCTTTACCGTCTGAAATACAGTCCACCTCAAGCTCAGTTCCCATCATATATTTGTCAACAAGAACGGGATTTTCAATTCCCTGAGAGAGGATTATTTCCATATACTGACGAACGTCATCGTCTGTATATGCGATAGTCATATTCTGACCGCCGATAACGTAACTCGGACGGAGAAGCACGGGATATTCAAGGTCGTTTGCCGCCGCAAGAGCCTCGTTCAAAGTCATAACCGAAGTGCCCTTCGGTCTTGATATGTTGAATTTTTCAAGCAGCGCGTCAAAGCGTTCTCTGTCTTCCGCAATATCAATGCTTTCGGCGGAGGTGCCGAGGATTTTAATTCCGTTCTCGTCGAGAAATTTAGTTAGTTTTATTGCTGTTTGACCGCCGAAGGCAACAACAACGCCCATCGGCTTTTCAACCTTAATGATGTTCATAACATCCTCGGGAGTGAGCGGCTCAAAATAAAGCCTGTCGCCGGTGTCAAAATCAGTGGAAACAGTTTCGGGATTGTTGTTTATAAGAATAACTTCATAGCCGAGTTCTTTAAGAGTCCAAACGCAGTGAACGGAGGAATAGTCAAATTCTATGCCCTGTCCTATGCGAATGGGGCCGGAGCCCAGAACTATTATTCGCTCTTTATCAGAGCGGTTCAACTCACGGCTTTCGCATGATGTGTCGTATGTTGAATAAAAATAAGGTGTTTCGGCCGCGAATTCAGCGCCGCAGGTGTCTACCATTTTATAAACTGCGTCTCTGTGATAGGCGAGAGAGCCGCCGCTGATTTTTTCAAGTGCAGAATCCGTGTAGCCGAGCTTTTTGCCTTTTAAATATAAATCCTTTCCTATAGGAGTGTTTTCAATTTCCTTTTCGTAATCAGCAAGATTTTTCAGCTTGTATAAAAACCAGTTGTCTATCATTGTGATTTCGTGGATTTCTTCGGGTGCAATTCCGTTTTTAAGCGCGCGAAAAACGCTGAAAAGCCGCAAATCATCCTGATTATGAAGAGCCTGCCTTATATCTGTTTCGGCGAGCGCTTTGCAGTTTAATGTGTCAAGTCCGATTTCTGCGCCGCGAACCGCCTTCATAACAGCCATTTCAAATGACGGAGCAATGCTCATAACCTCCCCGGTTGCTTTCATTTGTGTGCCGAGTTTTCTTGAGGCGTTCACAAACTTGTCAAACGGCCATTTCGGAAGTTTAACAACAACGTAGTCAAGCGTTGGCTCAAAGCAAGCGCAGGTTTTGCCTGTTACATCGTTTCTAATTTCGTCAAGAGTATATCCAAGAGCTATTTTTGTTGTAACCTTTGCTATTGGATATCCCGTTGCCTTAGAGGCAAGCGCGGAGGAACGCGAAACTCGCGGATTTACCTCTATTACGCTGTATTCAAAGCTGTCGGGATTAAGGGCAAACTGGCAGTTGCAACCGCCCTCTATGCCAAGCTCAGTAATTATATCAAGCGATGCGGAGCGCAGCATTTGGAATTCCTTGTCGCCGAGAGTAACGGCAGGGGCTATAACAATGCTGTCTCCCGTATGAATGCCGACAGGGTCGAAATTCTCCATGGAGCAAACCGCGATAACGTTGCCGGCACTGTCGCGCATAACCTCAAATTCAATTTCTTTCCAGCCGGCAATATATTTTTCAACAAGCACCTGCGTGATGGGGGAGAGCATAAGACCGCGCTTTGCAACATCCACAAGCTCTTTTTCGTTGTAAGCAACACCGCCGCCGGCGCCGCCGAGTGTAAAAGCGGGGCGTATAATTACAGGATAGCCTATCTCGTTTGCTATTTCCTTTGAACGCTCAAGATCGTTTGCAATGTCACTCGGAACAACAGGCTGATTGATTTTCAACATTGTGTCGCGGAACATCTGCCTGTCCTCTGCCTTGTCGATAGCCTCGGCATTTGTTCCGAGCAGGCGCACGCCCATCTTATCAAGATAGCCGTCCTTTGCAAGCTGCATGGAAATTGTAAGACCTGTCTGACCGCCGAGACCGCCCAAAATACTGTCCGGCTTTTCTTTTTCAATAATTCTTTTGACCGTTTCAACAGTCAGCGGTTCAAGGTAAATCTGATCCGCAAGCGCTTTATCGGTCATAATTGTTGCGGGATTGGAGTTTACAAGCACAACGTCTATTCCCTCGTCCTTCAGCACTCGGCATGCCTGTGCCCCCGCGTAGTCAAATTCAGCCGCCTGTCCTATAACAATAGGACCCGAGCCTATAACAAGCACTTTTTTTATGTCTTTATTAAGAGGCATTATTTTTTACCTCCCATCATATCAATAAATCTGTCGAATAAAAATCTTGTGTCGTGCGGTCCGCTGCACGCCTCAGGATGAAACTGAACGGAGAACGCGTTTTTATCGGGATAATCAACGCCTTCGTTAGTACCGTCGTTTGCATTAATATAGCTTATAACTCCGCCGCATTTTTCAATTTCCTCGTTAACAACGGCATATCCGTGATTTTGAGAGGATATATAAGTTCTGCCTGTTTTTAGATTTTTAACGGGTTGGTTAACGCCGCGGTGACCGTATTTCAGCTTGACTGTTTTGCCTCCCATCGCAAGGGCGAGGAGTTGGTGACCGAGACATATGCCGAATATAGGAGCTTTTCCGATTAATTTCTTTAATTCTTCGATACATTCGGGATTGTCGCTCGGGTCTCCCGGACCGTTGGAGAGCATAATTCCGTCAGGGTTCAACGAAAGAATATCCTCCGCTTTTGTGTCAGACGGCACAACCGCAACATTGCAGCCGCGTTTCGCAAGCTCGCGCGGGATATTGTCTTTTTTGCCGTAGTCAAGTAAAACAACGTTGAATCTGTGATTTTCACCCGGTATGAGGCACGGCTTTTTTACGGACGTTTTATTAACAGCGTCCGTAATTTTATATTCTTTCAGCGCGTCGTAATCAACATTTCTCGGGTCGGAGCAGATAAAGGCGTTCATAACTCCTTTTTCTCTTATGATTTTTGTTATCTCGCGAGTGTCAACATCGTATACACCGATAATATTATTGTCTATTAAGTATTTTTCAAGCGTTTCATCGTATCTGAAATTAGACGGTGAGTCGCACTTTTCTCTCACAATATAGGCGGAAACATAAGATCTGCTGCTTTCGGCATCGTCATTAATAAAGCCGTAGTTGCCGATAAGGGGAAAGGTTTGCATAACGATTTGACCGTAATAGCTCGGGTCTGTGAGCGTTTCAATATAACCGCACATTCCTGTTGTGAATACAAGCTCACCGATAACGCTGCCCGTTGCGCCGAAGCTCTTTCCCTCAAATATATGCCCGTCTTCAAGGCAAATATATATTTTGTTTTCCATTTTAATTCCCATAGCCTTTCCGGCTACAAATAAATAAAATAAAAATCTATATACGCCCTACGTAGCCGGA
>CANRMJ010000044.1 GCA_947631705.1 uncultured Clostridia bacterium | reverse complement strand
GCATAAAAATTTCCTCCTGAAAGTTATTTCTATTCTACACCTTTCAGGAGGTTTACACAATATTTGAAAAAGTCTCAGTCTTGTCAATATTTTCATTTTAATGGAAATTAAATTTGCACCTCAAGTTTAAATTATTTGAAAAGATTTTGCAATGGGATTTTGATTTGTACGTGAGGAAATTTTATGAAATACTGTAAACAGACACTGTTTTCTTTAATTTCATCCATATTAGTAATTGCAACTTTTTACTTGGTAAGCATATTTGTAATTAATAAAAAATATGATTTATCGTATATATTACTTGATATAAGTATAATTGTAGTTGTATTGAGTTTAAATTTTCTTTTTGGATATTTTTTTGCAGGCAAAATGCTGAAATATGGTTTTATAATTCAATTTATAGTTCTATTGCTTTTAGCTATTCTTATAAATTATTATGAGAATACATTTGTATTTAATTTAGGTATATTTCTTAATCCTTTATATGTTTACATTAAAGACGCAGTGTGGCAATATAATGTTGTTTTAAGTAATGAAGTCTTATTTAAATGTCTTATATCAATATGCTCTGCTATATTACCAAGTTTATCAATGTTTTTTGGTTCACGAATTGTAAAGAAATAACTATAAAAGTTAATTATCAAATTTTAAGGGGCTGCTTTTTTACAGCCCCTTTTTTAATCAAAACCGAATTAATAAGTTGTTATGCAAAACACCTATTTCCAAATTTGGGTTTCGGTAATTTCGCCATAACCGTTAATTAATGTTTTATCGGCTGAACAGTATTTCAGTTCGGTTCCTTCTTTAATATACATCGGCATAGTTTTCAGGTCGATTTTTCGTTTTATCCACATACCCGTTGATTCTATTCTTTCTTTGGTAAAGAAATCAAACCAAACGCCATTTGGAAGATATACGTTTCTGATATCGGTTTTTGACAAAGGTTTTAAAACGGGAGCAATAAGGATACCGTCTCCAAACATATATTCATCTTCGATATAATAAACGTTTCTGTCATTCGGATATTCAAGGTATAGGGCTCTCATCATGGGAAGCCCCGTTTTTGTGCATTTTTCCGCTTCTTTATAAATATAAGGCATTAATGAATATCTTAACTTGTCGTAGTATCTGAAAATATCACATGCCTCTTTAGAAAAAGACCACGGTTCCCTGTGTGTTGTATCGCCTGCGCCGTGGCAGCGCGCGTGTGAAGAAAATAATCCAAGCTGTGACCAACGAATATATAATTCATCGCTCGGCAACCCCAAAAAGCCGCCGATATCGTGAGAAAAAAAGGGAATGCCGCTTAGTCCCATAGACAAAGCGCCTTTGAGTGTACTTGCAAGAGCCTCAAAGCTGCATTGACTGTCTCCACCCCAATGCAAAGGATAGCGCTGACTGCCTGCCGTGCCGCTTCTTGCCCAAACGATGCTTTCTCCGCTTGCTTTTTTTGATGCATTAAAAACCGTGTGATTATATACAAGCGAATACATATTATGAAAATACTTGCCGCTGATGTTTTGGTAAACGGCATCTTCGGGAATACCTTCGCCAAAATCGGTTTTTATTGCTCCCGCACCCATTTTAATCAAATTGTAAATTTTCTCGCCATACCATTTTCTTGCATTTGGATTTGAAAAATCAATGATAACATCTTTTACCCAACTGCCCTTACATTCCTCAGGCAATTGATAAGGGTTACCGTCCTTGTTCTTTGCAAGATAGCCGTTTTCGACCGCCTCACGGTAATGCGTGTTTCCCGCGTTGGGAGGAATAAAATTATATTGCCAAAGAGATGTATGAAATCCCTGCTTTTTTAATTTTTCCATATGCTCAACAGGATTCGGGAAACGCTCTTCCGAAAATTTTAAATCACAATCCCAGTCTGTTTTAAACCAAGCAGTGTCTAAATGCAAAACATCGCACGGAATATCGTTTTCACGAATTTTATCGGCAATTTCATTTACCACATCCCATGAAACATAGCTGTTCCTGCTCATCCAAAGTCCAAACGACCAAAGCGGCGGAAGCGGTGCAAAGCCGGTAAGCGAGCAATATGATTTAATTATTTCTTTAGGATTTCCCTGCATAATAAAGTATTCCATTTGATTGTCCGAAACGGAAAACTGAATACTTGAGCAATCATCGGTTGCAATATCCCAAGTGATTTTTGCGCCGCTGTTCAGAAACAAACCATATCCCTTGGTGGAAATGTAAAACGGAATATTTACATAAGCCCTTTTGCTTGTTGTGCCAACAGCATCCTTATTATAAAAATCAACCGTTTTGCCGTTTCTCACAATACTGTCCCAGCGTTCGCCGAGTCCGTAAATTATCTCGTCGCTGTCAAGCTCCAAAGCCTCGTAAGTTTGGCAGTCATTATCAAATGTGCCTAATGCCATATCGCAGGTGTCGGCAGTTCTGAAATCATTTTTACGCTGGGAATAAAACATTTTGCCGTTATTGTCATAGGCGGATATTTTTATTTGAGTTTTATCAATATGTATTTCTGTTTTTGCTGTTTTGATAATCAGTTCATCATCATTTTCCGAAATATTAAAATTTACTTTCTTCGGTTTAGCAATTAACATTCTCATATCATGGGGAATATTTTTAAACGGGCTTTCGGGATTTTTTTTGTTGGAAAACATAACCTTGAAGATTGTTTCGCTCCAAAGCTCAATATGAATGTAAAGCCTTTCTGTTTCAGCGTCACAGGGCTTTAATAAATATATTGCCGTTTCATGAGTGTAGGATAAAATTGCTTTTTTCGCGGATGTTGAAAGAGTCAGTATAACTCCCAAATCGGTTTTTTCAATATTTAAAATTTTTTCCGGTCTGTTGTGAATAACAGAGTATTTATTGATAATATTTTTTTTGGCTTTTCCGCTTTCAACTGCTTTAAATTGAGGAAAATCCTTATCGTTCGGAGTATTCACATAATCACCTCTTAGCATTATTTTACTATATAGTCTTGAACGCGCAAGAAATATATTATAGAATAGTAGCAGAAAGTTAAGGTGGTAATATGCTTTTTGAAGTTAAACACAGCGATAGTAATCATTATGCCACGGTTGTTATTGATAATATCGTATGTGTTCCTCACTGCCATACAAGCTATGAGATTTTATTTGTTACAAAAGGGAAAATTGCGGCAAATATTAACGGTTTGGAGTATATTGTTTCCAAGGGGGAATGTGTTATGATTTCGCCTATGCAAATACATTCATACCGCACCATTGAAAACGGAACGGTTAAAATATCAATATTTTCCGGCGATTATATTTTTGATTTTTATAATGAAACAAAGGGAACAGAGCTTAAAAATCCGATTACCGATTTTGATTTAACTGATGTTTGTTTGCTGAACAAATCAAGTGACAGATTTGAAATAAAATCAATTTTATATAAATATTGCTCAAAATTGATGAAAAACGGAATAAAGAAAGCCGATAAATCAAATAATGATTTATCGGTGAAAACGGTTATATATATTCAAAACAATTTTAAAAATAATATTTCGCTGAAACAAATGGCTAAGGATTTGGGATACAGCTATAATTATTTATCGTCATATTTCAAAAACCAGTTTGGCTGCGGTTATGCGGATTATATAAATAAATTCCGGCTTGAGGAGGCATCTGCTATGTTAAAAAGAACAGACAAATCCATAACTCAAATAGCTTTTGAATCCGGCTTTACAAGCATAAGAAATTTTAATGTTGTATTTAAAAAGGAATATGGAATTAATCCTATGATTTATAGAAACACACTGAAAAATATTAACAGCTAAAGGATTTTTACGCAAAGGCAAAGCGCAAACCAAAATTAAAAGCGGTTTTCGTTTTTTGCTTATTATGATAATAACAACATGATTCCGGCTTGAGATAATCAAGTCGGATTTTTATTTAATAATTCCGAAATATTTTAAAACTCTTTCGGCGGATTTACCGTCTTGGTATTTGTGCAGTTTGTTTTTCTCGTTGTTTCTTCTGCTTATAAATTCATCATTACCGTTAACAGTGTCTTTAATAAAATTTTTCAAATCATCGGCGGTGTAGATAAGTTTGCCGGGAAGAAGCGATATCGGATTTTCAACGTTAAATCCGTCACCGCTCGCGTAATTATCATACCCCGATAAATCAAACGCAATAGGTTTGTCTGTTAAAAGATAATCGGCAAAAACAGATGAAAAATCTGTTATAAGAGCGTCTGATTCGGCAAGAAGTCCGTAAAGATTAATGCCTTTAGCGAGAAAATCATCGTTTGAGAACATTAATATGTTTGAATAATTTTTAAAGACTACTCTGCTTAAATCCTGCGCGGGGTGATGCTTTATAATCATCAATGCGTTGTGCTCTTTGAGAACCGAATTGATTAAATCAAGCGAATCCTCCTGAATAAGCGAAAAATCCTCCTCGCTTTGATCGATATGGCAGCTGTTTCCCCAAATGCGGTGCGTTTTAAAAGTGGGCAGCCAAACAAAAATTTTGCTGTATTCATTCGGGGCAAAGAGAACACCTGTATCAGCGGGTTCACCGTTGATTAAAGCGTCGTTCCTCGGATAGCCGAGAGCAAGTGAATTATCCATTCTGCTTATGCCGTTAATAACGCCGAACTCTCTGTCGTAATCCGAAAGATGAATTACATTTGTGTTGAAATCCGAATCCCAAAATTTGCCTTTTACCTTTTTATAAGAGAAACCGTGCGTAATAAAAACTCTTTTTTGTGATTTTTTATCTTTTATCCCGCATGGTCTGTGCGTATAAAAGCAGTATTTGGCTCTTGCATAATAATAATTTGATTTAAAATTATTTTCGGGATTTTTGCGGGGCAGGGGAGAAATAAATTTTGTGTCTTTGGTATCTTCATATTTGCCTGCGTCGCCAACAACCCACACATATTTGTATTTTCTCGGATAGTTCTTTTTGAGAAGGTCATATAAAACCCGTGTGCTGTCGCTCATATCGCCATTGCTTTCAAAAAGAATCAGACGCGGATTAACGGGAAGATGAAGGTAAAATCCGCTTGTGTAGAGCTTTGGTATAAGTTTTTTTAACATTTGGCATTTTCCTTAATCTGATAATAATTCTTCGGATATTTCGCCGAGAATCTGAATCCATTTGTCGGTGAGGATATGATTGTTATCTTCAAATAAACTGTTGTGAAGTCTGAACACAATGTCTACAAAAAGAGCTTTTTTAAGAATATCACCGTTTGATATACAAGAAAAATAATTGATAAGCTCACGGCAGTTATCCTTTATATTTTTCTTGCTTTCAACAAGCTCTGTGCCTATATAACGGGCTATATCAATTTCTTTGGGAGCAATATAACCAATAGGGTCTATAGCCGTGAGCACACCGTTTTTTTCCATTATATTATATCTGTGTAAATCGCCGTGGATAAGAACAAAGTCTTTTTCACTGAATGTATCGGAAAATACGGAGACGGCTTTTTTTACATATTCAGCTATTAGTTCTTTTTGATAATCAAAGTTAAATTCGTTTATTTTATTATTTAAAATGTCTTTATAACTGTTAAAAATTATATTGCCTGTATTTATTCTTTCACTGCCGATAACCTTTCTGAAAAAATCAAGAATTTCATGGCTGCTTTTATCAAAAGAAACATTTCTTGCGCTGTCACAATGCTCCATCAAAAGCGCGCAGCAATTGTTGTCAAAATCATATAGGCTGCACATATAGCTTGTGTTAATGCTTTGGTAGCAAGAGCGCTCCTGTAGATAACGACCGATAAACGGAGGAATTATTTTTAAAACGCAGTCACCGTATTTGATACTTTTTGAGAGAAAAATAATTCCGAAATGCGAGGTCTTGATAAGATTATAATCGGTAATCTGCCATTTTTTCAGTAATCCGCAAATTGATTTTTCCAAAGTTTTTTCCCAATTTGCAGTTTCCTCGGGGAAATTTTTTTCAAGATATTTTCCAAGTCTTGTAACGCTTGTTAAAATTTTTGAAAAATCTGTGTTGTTGTTTCGGGCTTTTAAAATCGCCTCAAGATATTTTAAATCGGCAGGATATGTTAGCTTAACATTGTTTTTAAAATCAAAATAAAGTTCTATTTTACTGTTATCCGGAAACTGCTGGGTGATTTCGGTTAGCGGGGATTCAGGATCGAAGTGCTGTGAAAGGAGCTTAAAATTGAACGCCTCGGGAGATTGCATTAAATAATATCTGTCTCTGTTGATGCGGTGAATATCATAGCTGCCCAGAGAATCGGTGATTTTCTGCGCTGTAACCACCGCCGCTTTCCCCTGAAGGAGCGTAAAATACCTGTCTATCAAATCAGCCGTAATGAGTGGTCTAACCGCGTCGCAAACAATTAAATTTTCGCACTCATAATTTTTTTCGATGTGATTTATAACGTTTTTAAGCGTTCGGTTTCTGGACGGACCGCCGTTTATCATATCAATGCAGCGGGGGGGGGGTACATATATCGGCAAGATAAACGCTGTTTGCCTCAATATCTGTTGCAATAATAATTTTATTGGCTTTTTTTGATAACAGCGCCGCGTCTATAACATATTCTATTACCATTTTTCCATTGATATTATGGAACTGTTTTGGAATGTTGCTTGCAAATCTTTCGCCAACACCATTTGCAAGTATTGCTATTATATTCATATAACACCTGAAAAAATTAATATATTTTTGAAAGTTTTATGGTTTTTTATAAAGCGGTTTGATTCCGTTTTTTATTGCTTATTATTTGCCACAATCGGGAAACATATTTTTCAAACAGGAATGCTTTATTTATTTTGATTATTTTTTCTCATAGCAATACTGCTTTTTATAAATTCAATCATTGTTTTTCTTGCGTTTTTTTCAATTAATGAGTTAACCAAAAGGAAAAAGCCTAAAACCGCTACGCCGACAACTGCGGCGCAGGCAATTAACTGAAAATATCCGGAATATTCCTTTGGCAAAAATGATCCGGCAATCGAGCACAGAAGAAGAAGGACAATATTTCTTATCCATCTTCTGTAGGTTGGCTTTGCGCTTCTGTTCATTACTTTGTGATTGGCATATAGGATAAAATCATTTGTTCTGTAAAGAAGTGCCGCAACTGTTCCTATCAAAACACCGTAGATTCCAAATTTATAAACACATACGAGCGAAACAACAAGATTGATTACGGCTTCCAAAATCGCTCTCCATTGAGTTTGTTTATAATGACCTGCGAAATTAACAATATTCAGAGAAGTGTTGCGGCCATAATTAAGAATCTGATATGCGACAAACAACATGGGGATCCATTTATCAACATAATTTACATCATTTATTCCGCTTGTGTATAATCTTAAAAACGGAAGAATAAAAATATATGCTATTGTAAAAAGGGCAAAACTGATAGATAAGTAATAGGTTTCATATGTTTCCTGAAGCTCTTCAAATCTTTTTCTGTCGGAATTAAACAATTGCCCCATTGCAAAACTGACGCTGCCACCAAAATTAGAAATAATAGTTGAAACCATTCCAAAAAGCATTGCGTACATTGAATAAACACTGACTGTTTTAAGTCCGCAGAAAAATGTAAGCAAAATCACGTCGGTATTATTGAATACAAGACCGGAAACTTGATGAACAAGAGCGGAATTGCGCTGAGAAATGGCATCGTAATTGGGTTTCGCTTTAAAATGAAGCCATTTGTAATGTTTTTTTGTATAAAAAATAACCAAAAATATTTGACATAAATCCACAATACAGAATACTAACTGCACCATGAGAACGTTTGCTCCAAGAGACATCAAAGCAATTCTTGCAAAATCGCTGAAAATTGTGAATATTGTGCCAAAATTAGTTGTAACATAAGTTTTTCCGTCTACTCTTAAAAGCAGAGTGAGCTTGGCGGTAACAAGATATTTTACAACTCCGCCCCAGCCTTGAAACAGTATAATGCAAATTATTATGTATTGGGGAACATCAGATTGAGTTGCAAAGGGATATATAATCGCCATTGCAATTACAAGAAGAGCGTAAATAATACCTGTTCTTCTGTAAAAATGATTGGTCGCGGATAAAATAGAGCACACTTCATCGTGATCATTTTTTGCAACAGGTCCGTATAACGCCTGCAATGTTGCTTCTCCGACACCTGCCTCAAGCAATGAAAAATATGAAAAGATTTGTTTTACAGAAGATATTAAACCGTTTACTTCCGAACCGTAAGAAAGCAAGAATAAACGCGGTATAATAATTCCAAGCAGAGTAATTATTACAAAGTTTAATATACCAAATATGAAGTTTTTAACACTTTTTTCTCTTTTCATTATTAAATCTCTTCTATAAAATATTATAAAAATAATTTTCTACTTTAAATATATATTTAGCGATTAATCTTTAAAAATTTTATTTATATCTGTATTTGATTGTTTCATACTTTCTGAAAGTCTGCGGCAAACAGTTTCAACTTCGCTGCGGTGAGAAAGGCACCAAGTTATTTTATTATATATTTCGTTTTTATCGAAAGGCACAATCCAACCCGTAACACCGTCAACAAGTTGCTCTCTCGCACCGGCAAAATCAGTTGCAATAATCGGTTTGGAAAAAATACGCGCCTCATTTACGGTTAAACAGTAGCCTTCGTGACGAGAAGGCTGAACATATAAATCGCAGTTTTTCAAATAGCCATAAGGATTTTGTTGATTGCCAAGCAAAATGAAATCTTGTTTTAAATTATTTTCTTGTATCATTGTTTCAAGTGTATTTCGATAGGGTCCATCGCCGCAAATAAACCATTTTATTTTATATCCGCTATCTATTAGCTTTTTGCAAATTTCAACCGCAACATCAAGACCTTTTGGATGGTCTAACCGTGCGATTGTGAGTATTTTTGCGCCTTTAAATGAATCATTGAAAGTTACGCCGGTATCGGCTTTTTTGTGTATTTCATTATAATCTATATAATTATAAAACAAGTCCGTTTTGCTTGCCATATTAGGATGAAGCTCTGTAAAACTGTTGAGAACACTTTTTGATACAGCAAAAACCTTGTCATACATACTGTGATATTTCATTGCCAAAGGGTCGCTGCCGGCACTGAATTTAGGATCGGCGTGCAACCAAAGAATTTTTTTATTAGCATTGATTTTATCAATAACATAAAATGTTGAAACATTTACAGGAGCATGGTATGCTATTGCAATATCATAGTGATTTTTCTGTTCAAGGGGGGGCAGAAGCATTTTACTCAATATATAGCTCTGTTGAGTAAAAGACATATTTGTATATTTTATTTTCAAAAGATAACAATATTTTTTAAAAACATCAATAGGATGTTTTGATATATCTTTTAGTTTAATCGGCTGTAAAACAGAAACGTTTACCTGTTTTGGGATTTCGGAAAAAAGTTCACCGCCAAGATGCTCAACATATAAATCAACAGAAACGTCTTTGTAGTCAAACTGCTTTAACATAGCGATAAGAGCTTTTTCAACTCCGCCTGTTATCATGCGTTGGGTTACAATTGCAATTTTTTTCATGAATAAATCCTTATCAAAAATCAAATATTTTATCTATTTCTTCTTTTTGGCAGACAGATGTTTCGGATAATTCTCTGCATACTTTTGCGACTTCATCTTTATGCGTAATGCACCATACAATTTTATCGTAAATAGCGTTTTTATCAAAAGGCACAATCCAGCCCGTAACACCGTCTACAAGTTGATCTCTGGCTCCGGCAAAATCAGTTGCAATAATCGGTTTAGAAAAAATACGTGCTTCATTAACCGCTATGCAGTAACCTTCGTAACGTGACGGTTGAACATATAAATCACAGTCTTTCAAATAACCGTAAGGGTTTTGTTGGTTGCCAAGCAAAACGAAATCCTGTTTTAAATTATTTTCCTCTATAAGTTTTTCAAATACTTCGCGCTGAGATCCCTCTCCGCAATCATACCATCTAATATTAAAGCCTGAATCTTTAAGGCGTCGGCAGATTTCAACAGCGGCATCAATACCTTTTTGCCACGTTAATCTGCCTATTGTAAAAATTCTTACGCCGTCAAAATAATCGGTAAATGTAGGACCGGTCTCTGATTGCCTTTCAATTGTTGATTTATCAATAAAAATATGCTTTACTTCACATAAATGCTTTAATTCGGGGAATTGATTTATAAAGATATTATAAGATTGTTCTGTTACAATATATATTTTGTTTAAATTCTTATGAAGATATAAGAAAAAAGAGTTATTGGGTGAGACCATTTTATCAATCTCAAAATGTATCCAGCCGATTTTTTTATCGGCTTTAACGTGATAAATAACATACCAATTTAGATAGCTGATAATAGATGTATATGAGACGGCTATATCATATTTTTTTTCTAAAACTGCAACCTTTTTAAAAACGGTTTTATAATAGTAAATACTGTTGTTGGTTATTTTTGTTTTTAAATATCCCGCGGCTAAAGAAACAGCACGCATGATATTTCCTTTTTTAAAGTGATTTATAACAACAGAAAGAGGAGGAAGGTTAACTTCGTCTTTAAAAAGACAGTAATCTTTACAGATAATTATGTTTACCCATGAAGGTATGTAATCCATAAATCCACCGTAATCCTCTAAGAGCAAAAGGTCAACCTCATATTTTTGGGGATCCATTTGATTCAGCAAAGAAATAAGGGATTTTTCAACGCCGCCGATATTCATATTTTTCATTGCTATAAGAATTTTTTTCATTTTTATTCCTCTATAATCTTAAGATACTTTTCAAATTCTTCCAAATTGCCTTTTTTTTCGGCTTTTAAGTAATCAATGATTGATTCCCTTAAATCGTTATCGGTCATAAGCCGCAAAATACCTTTTGCAATGCTCTCTCCGTTCATATCGGTTATAATGCCGTTTTTGCCGCTTATTATTTGTTCGTTAACAACGTCAAAATTAGTTGTAACAATAGGTTTGTTAAGAGTTCTTGCCTCTGCAAGAGTGAGGCAGTAGCCTTCAAATCTGGAAGTTTGAACATATATATCGGCGCTGTTTATATAGGGATAAGGATTGCTTTTTGCTCCAAGAAGAAAAAGATGATTTTGCAAATTATAATCCTTTATCATCTGCTCTATTTTAGCTCTTTCAGATCCTTCTCCGATTATAAGCCACTCAAAATCTTTTGTGCTTTTGATTAGCTTGCGGCACGCGTCCGCGGCTAAATCATAACCTTTTTGTGCAGTCATACGACCAACGGTTACAATACGCCGGATATTTTGTTTTGGAGGAAAATCAATCGGATCTTTCGCCATGTCATAAATAACGTTTTGGTTCTGAATATCTAAAATCATTTCCATTTTCGACTGTAATTCGGGGAACACTTGCTTGTTAAGTTCCAAAAGTTCGTTTGATACAGAGATGATTTTATCATATTTTGAGTAATATGGAAAATCAAATTCTCTGTCGTGCCCCGAAGCCTTGTAATTGACGTTTATAAATGCAATTTTTTTATCGGCATTTACTTTTTCGGCAACGTAGTGAGTGGGATTTCCCTGACCCCAAGCTATAGCGGCATGATAATGAATATCGGAGGAGATGATCACTTTATGGCAATATTCCCAAAATATTTCCGTATCGTGCCGTTTATTTTGCGATTTTCTGTTTTTTGCAAATGCGGCAGATGCATTCAGACGTGCCTTTAAAAACCTTACGTTTCCTGATAAAATCTGATTTTTAAGGCTTTTTTTAAGAAAAACGTAATAGGGGATTTCGGGCAGCACCGTTACTTCCTTTGGAAGTAAATCCATAAAGATTCCGCCGATATTAAACATTTGCAAATGTATTTCATATTCTGAATAGTCAAAAAGCGGGAGCAGCGATACTAAGCTTTTTTCCGCTCCGCCACAGCCTAAGGAGTTAATAACGAACAGTATTTTTTTCTTGTTGCTCATTCTTTTTTGCTCCCTTTAACACCTTATCAATATAATTTTTTGAAAAATCTATCATGGGATTCAGATTTTCGTAAACGCGTTTATAATCTATTTTTGAATCTTTCAATATATTTTCCTTATCGCTTACCAATCTATCGGCAATGCCAAGCGATTCGGTTAAATCGCACATACGGGTATTGATATCCTCTTCGCGGTTAAACACCCAAAACTGCTTTTCAAAAATTATTGAAAAAGCGCTTGCGTGGAATGAATTAGAAATAATATATTCGGCATTTTTAACAAGGGAAATGAATTCAAGCGGACCTTTTGTTGAAAAACACCTGTGTGCGTAATCGGTTTCAAATATAGAATAGATTTTACAATCGGTTTCGGCTGCAAGCTTTATTGCGGCTTTTTTGATTTTGTTGCATCTGTCAAAATCGTAAACGAGAATATATTTATCTTTAAACGTGATGTTTTCGGCTAAATTTTCCCATTCGGCTCTGCTAAGCAGAAAAACAGGGTCAAGAACCTGAACGCCGTTTGTGATGCCCAATGATTTTAAAATATCAAGGGCGCTTTTTTCTCTGACAGAAATATAATCAAATCGGCTCAGCCTGCTTTTAACTTCCGATGTGAGTGTTTCGGGCAGCTCGCTCACCGAAAACGAGGCAGCATAACTTGCCTTTATTTTGCCTTGCGGAACAAAATCAAGATAAAACGAGGGGTCTTTTCCGTTTGGCAAAACGGGATTCCATATCTGGTCGCTTCCGGCAAAATAAACGTCTGCCTCCGGAGGGTCGGCTCTTAAAGCGTCAATTGAATTATAAAGTTTGGTTGTCGGCAAATAGTTTTGCTTAAATTCTCTGAAAATTTTGTGCTTTTCCGATTTTAACCATTTGATTCTTTCGGGCAGTTTTGCCGCACAATAGGCAAAACGGATAAACGGCTTATCAAATTTAGGATTGTTCACCTGAAAAAGAATATGGTATTTACTTTTAAATCCCGGTTTGTAATCTATTATCCGAACGTCGTGACCGAGCGTGCTTAAATATGCGCGCAGGGCATATGCCTGAAGCGACGCGCCGACGTTACCAACGTCGTGGCATGTTATTGTTTTAATCTTCATAAATCAATCAAAATAATCCCCGAAATCTATTTTATAAGAGTCGTGGTGAGGGTATCGCTCTTCTTCAGGCGGAAGTTTCATATAATCGCCGTACATACCTGAAAGAATATTTTCGTAGTTAGCGGGAGCTTTAAATAATCTGCCCTCAAATTTAAGGTCGATTCCCTCACCGTAATCGTTTTTGGAAAATGTTTCAACAAATTTTTGCAATCTGTTGCCATAAACATTCGATTTTGTGTTGTTGTGTTTTGTGAGAAACTTATCAAGTTTTTTGTGCATATATTTTCTTGAAACAAGCGCTCTGTAAATCCTCAGCATAAGCGTTTTAAAAATATTTCTTTTTTTGCCGGGATCAACATAAAGCAGTTCCTGCGCCGCTTGCAATTTTAAAGAACGTTTCAAATCGCGGCGGGGGGGGGTACTGCTATTTTCTGCTTTTTTGCTTTGCTTGTCAACAGGTAAAATATCGACCCAAATGCCTTTGTGTATGTTGAGATGCGAGAGTCCCGTTTCATCCATAACGGTGTTATCCATTCTTACCTTTGCAAAATTATAGGGAAATTCGGGATCTGTAACATAGTTTTGATAAAAATAACCGTCTTTCAGTTCACGCGGCGCGATTTTTGCAAATTTTTCGTAATCCTCTCTGAACATACACACATCTATATCATCATCCCACGGTATAAATCCCTCATGCCGCACGGCTCCGAGCAGGGTGCCTCCGTAAAGATAACATTTTATATTGTTTTTATCACAAACCCTGTATATTTCATCAAGAATATCCGTTTCAACAATTTTTAATTTTTCAAGCTCAGAAAGATTTATATTTTTCATATTTTCTCCGTTAAATCAACCTATATATTTTTTGCAATTCCGATGAATTAGTATAATCACGATGTTTTTGATTTTCCGCGATTTTTACGCGCAGAGCTTTGTTGTTGATAAAATCGCAAATGCCCTTTGCGCAGCCCGCGTTGTCCATAGGAACTACCACTCCGTCCGTTCCGTCTTCAAGCTGATCGGCGGAGGTTGCATATTTTGTTATAACAACGGGCTTGTTTAAAATCTGCGCCTCTCTCACGGCAACGCTTTTTCCTTCATAGCGGGATGGTTGAACATAAATATCGCAAGCATTTATATAGGGATAAGGATTGTCTTTTTTGCCAAGCAAAATAACGTGTTCCTGCATTCCGTATTCCTCAATTTTATCTTTAACAAGCTGTTCACTGCCGCCGTAGCCTATAATATACCATTTAACGTTAAGACCGGTTTCGCGTATCATTTTGCAAATTTCCGGAACGTTATCAAAATTTTTTGCAACGACAAATCTGCCCACGGATAAAAGCCTGATGCCTTTTTTTGGCATTTCGTCTTTAACATTAAAGGCTTCGGATCGTTTATGAATGAATTCGGAGGAAAGCACATTTTCCAAAACGATTGATTTGCCGGAAAGCTCTGGGTAATATTTATCAAATAGAGCCTTACATTCCGATGAAACGTTAACGATATAATCAAGTTTTTGCCACATTTCCAAATCGAGCTTTTTATTCATATTAACTTTGGAAAACGGAAAATGAATCCATCCGAGCTTAACGGCGGCGTTAACCTTTTCGCCGATAATAATATGCGGGTCTATAAAGCTCAAGGCAATATCATAACGCTTTTTGATTTTTGGCAAAAAGGGAGTTGCGTATTTATGGGCAAACTGCTTTATTGCATATGTTTTAGGCGAATATTTTTTGCCTGCCGTTCTTGCCGCGATTCGCGCGGCGGCAATCGGAAAATCGCCTGCCTTAACAACGTCTTTTATCGGAAGAAAAAGATGTCTGTATGGCTTAGGCGTGTTCAGTATATTAACGTTTTTCGGTATTAAATCCATCAGCGCGCCGGAAGGATCAAGCAAAAGTAAATCAACCTCGAAGTTATTGTAATCAACGCTTTGGAGAATGCCAAGCAAACTTGTTTCCGCTCCGCCGAGCTCCATTGAGGAATGGATTATAAGAATCTTTTTTTTATTCATAACACTTTCACGTTGTTTATATTAATATTTCAAAAAATTTCTGTAAAAGAAATTTACTGCTTTAAGTTTAATATTTGAATCGTCTTTAGTTAAAGGTGTGCCCGCCCACGGAGTTTTGCTAAGGGTTTCCGCATAGTATTTTTTTAACGGATGGCGGCAATTTTTAAACCACGGCCGCGATGTGAAGCTGGGCGTGAAATGAATTATAACGGGATCCGATTTTGCTTTTTTAATTTCTTCTTCGGAGTAAAACTCCCCGATATTTCTTTTTTTGTAATAATAATTTGTAAACTGTTTTTTGTTAAAAATATAAAAAACAGTCATAACATTATATTTCATAGGCAAAATTGCTTTTGAATCCTTTAAAACGCCGTTTAAAATGCCCTGGTCATGGTGATACACGTTTCCGTTGTGCTCGTTTAAATAATCAAGGCACTTTTGCTCCGTGTTTTCCTTACGCCATTTTTTAAGATCAATAAGAAGAACTCCGGCGTTGAAATATTTGTCTTTATACTTTAAATCAACCGTGCTTTTAATGGATTCGCTTATCGGATCCTG
>CANRMJ010000043.1 GCA_947631705.1 uncultured Clostridia bacterium | reverse complement strand
GAGATTTTCAATCTCGGTAATCTGAACTGTATGTGTTGCGCCTTCATATTCCTTAACCGCAAAAGTATCGTTTGAAATGCTGTAAGTAATGTTTGATTTATCTATTCCGTTGCACCTTGTTTTGAATTCAACAACTGTTTGCGCAAAATAATTGAATAAATCAAGCACAATTGTTGCGGACGCGAAATTCTTGCTGTTAGGGCTGTTTCTGTATGCCATCCAACAGGCAACGTGCGTGGCAACATTTATAGGCAGTCTGTGACTGTTTTCAAAGCTCTCAACATAAAGATTCGGAACTTCAAGCATATTTGTTAAAGTGGCAATATCTTTGTCACTGAATTGAACAGGAGTGCCTTTATCTGTAGTTTTAGGCACTTTGTCTTCTTTAGACGGAAGAGTTGTAAGATTACTGCCTGTTGTTTCCTTAACGTCTTCCGTTTTATTTGTTATGTCGTTTGGACCTTTTTGAGCGGGAGGAGTTCCTCCTCCGCCGCTGTTATTATCATCTTTATTTCCTTGAGTGCTGTTGCTGCCGGAATTGTCTGAATCCTTCGGTTTAAATGTTCTTCCTGTTTTCTTACCGTTTTCGTCCACCTCGTGCAGCAGACCGTCGTCACCTGAAACAACAAGAATAGCGTTTCCGTCTTCATCCGTTGTGAGTTCATACTGGGTATCGTATTGCTCAAGCCCCTCTGGAGCCTTTGTTGTGGTTGTGCTTTCAGTATTATCCTTATCTTTGTCCTTTCCCTTGCAAGCTGCAAAGCAGACTGAAATTACAAGCATTAAAACAAGAAATAATGAAATACATTTTTTCAAAATAAACACCTCATTTTCAGCGATAATACAATTATATCTAATTTATTTCTAATTGTAAACAACATTATTAAATTAGCACAAATTTTTAACGTTTAATTCACATTTTTAACATATTTTCACTATAAACGCGCATTAAAATGTAAAAGGTGAAGATTATGAATAAATCTGTTGTTGCCGCAATGTGCGGTCTTTCAGCGGCGCTCTCTGTTGTTTTAATGTTTCTCGGAGGGCTGTTTTATGTGTTTTCCTACACGGTTCCGATGCTTTTGGGACTGATTATAATCACTGTTAGAAAAACTTTCGGAAACCGAGCGGCTTTTGCAGTTTATTTCTCAGTTTCCGTTCTTTCTATGATTTTGGTTTCGGAAAAAGAAAGCGTTTTGATGTATTTTCTATTTTACGGATATTATCCTATAATCAAACCTTATATAGAAAAAATCAAACCGCGTGCGGTTTCGTTTTTAGTAAAGCTGCTGCTTTTTAACTTATCAGTGCTTGTAATTGAACTGCTTTGCGTCTATGTGTTTCAAATACCTTTCTTTGATGACGGCGTTTTTTCCGCCGCTATGCTGATTTTCTTTGCGGCGGCAATGAATTTGTCTTTTTTAATGTATGAATTTTTACTTAAATACAGCCTTATCTTATATGAAAAACGGATAGAAAAAAGAATTAAAAAGCTTTTTAAATAGGAAAAACTTGTTGATTTCGAGCAGGATTGTTTTTCTTAGATATTTATATAAATAATTATCAGCCTTGTGTAACGCAAGGCTGATTTTCTATATGTATATTCTTTCAATTCTCGGATTCACCATAAGCGGAGAAATATCAACGCTTGCAATATCGCCGCACTTAACGTCTGAGCCCGTGATGTCAACAGCCGTGTGCGAAAGACCGATACCGCCGATAACGTGAAACATTCTTCCGTTAATTCTTACATACATTTGTTTCTTTTTTAAAACTTGTTTAAAAACCGAAAGCGAATAACGTAAATCATAGAGTTCTTTTTCCTTTTCAAGCCCAAATCCGTCGTAATGACCTATCGGAACAATAGCGATTTTTGTTTCGCGTTTTGTTTTGTATGTTGCGTTATATCCAACGGAATATCCTGCCGGAACGGTTTTAATGTCTATAACTTCCGATTCAAGACTTCCGAGCCGATGGAGCGGATTTTTTCCCTTTGTTATAACTCTGCCCGTAAATGCGGAGCCGATTCGCACGGCGTTGAGCGAAACTCCGTCCACATTCAACAGAGCAGGGGAGTTTGCGCAATGAAGTATGCCCGGGTCGTGACCTGCTTTTTTTATCTGCTCTGTAACGTCCTTGAAAAGAACAAGCTGCGATTTGGTTAGCGGTTCGTTTCTGAAAGCGCTTGAAAAATGTGTATACATTCCTGTAAATTCAAGATTTTCCGATGAATAACATTCTATCGCTTTACTGATCTCACTCGGCATAAAGCCGTAACGACCCATTCCTGTATCTATTTTGAGGTGACATTTCGTTTTAACGCCGAGTTTTCCAGATACATTGTTCATAACGGCGCACGCATCGGATGAGCCGATAGTTGCTGTGCAGCCGTTTTCTGCAATAATCTCGGCTTCTGCGGGTATGCAAGTTGAGCGCATAACGAGGATTTCCTCATCATCAAGGATTTTTTTTAATACAGGGATATCCGAAACCTCGGTAACGGCAAAGGTTTTTATTCCGTTCTCTTTAAGGATTAAGGTCAACTCTTTGATTCCGAAACCGTAACCGTTTCCCTTAACAACGCCGATAATCGGCACTCCCGCTATTTTTTTTAACAGCTCAATATTTTCAATCAGCTTTGTTTTATCAATAATATATCTGCTCATTATAATTTCTTCTTTAATTCCATTGCAACATTGTATAGCTTGTAAACAGGTTTGTTTATAACATAATCGAATTCACCGATAAATTCTTTCATATAACCGCCGAAACCGTGTTTGAAACGCCACAAACCGTAATGCGGATTATCGGGATTGCGGCAGTCGCCGCTGATTCCGCCGAAATCGTATACCTTACAGCCGGATTCAAGACCCCACTTTATCATTTCCCACTGGAGCGCATAGTTTGGATAAACATTTCTGTGGGCGTTTGAAGAGGCTCCGTATTGGTATTTCATAACATTTTTGCCCCATTTTATCGCTATGGTTCCCGCGATAGCCTGATTATTGTAATAAGCCATATATAGGCGCGCGTCCTCGCCCATACAGTTTAGGATTTTCTCAAAATACCATTTTGGTCGCGTAGAAAATCCGTCGCGTTCGCCGGTTTCGCTCATAATGCGAACAAAATCATCAAGAGCGTCTGTTCCCGCAATTCTGACCTCAACACCTTTCTTCGGAGCTTTTCGTATCCTGTTTCTGTAATCGGACTTAAAGGTGAGCATAAGTTCTTCTTCTGAAAGGGAATTGTAATCAAAGCAATATACAAATCTCGGCTGAACATTTTCAAAATCCATACATCCAGGATTTATTTCCGTAAATCCCCTGGAAATCAAGTGCTTTTTATATTCGGCGTTTTCAATTGAGATTTCAGGGTCGATTTTTATGCAGTACGCCTTGTATTCTTTTGCAAGTTCAAGCAATGCGTCAAACAGCTTGTCAAACGTATCAAAATCATTTTCATCAGCAGTAAAGCCTCGGCAGACATAAAAAAGCGAATTCTTAATAACTGGGATAAAGCGAATAAGAACCGCGGCAGTGCCGAGAATTTTTCCGCTATTATCTTTAAGCATTATTGCCTCCCATTTCCAAGACGATTTAACTCTTGCCCATTTTGAGGAATGCTGAAAAAGACCCTTTGGATGCTCCTTAATAAATTGTTCGTATTCTTCAAGATTATCTTTGTTTACTCTTACTATCACGGTTCTACTCTCCGTTGCTTAATTTCTTGTAATAGTATATCAAATTTATATCGCTTTGTCCATATACTAAGTTAGTTTGTTGACTTTTATTTTCATATAGATTATTATATATTATAAGAGAAATTAAAGCGGAAATATATTTTAAGGCGGTAAAGATTATGGAAAAGCAACGCTGGGAAGATCCATCTGTTTTTAAAATCAATAAAGAAGACGGTCATACTATCGCTATGCCGTATGACGATGAAGAGAGCGCGCTTTCCGATGAGGAAAGCAAATATAAGCAGTCTTTAAACGGAAAATGGAAATTTTACTGGCAGCGCGGGCTTGAAAATCAGCCTCAAGGGTTTGAAAAGACAGATTTTTCGGATTCGGAATGGGATGAAATTAAAGTGCCGTCTGTTTGGCAGACGCAGGGATATTCCGTGCCTTATTATTATGCAAGCACTTTTCCGCGCGCAATCAGCAGGAGCAGGCGCAGAATACCTCATATAAACCATAAAATGCAGGAAATAGGCTTTTACCGCAGAAGATTTAATCTCAGCAATTCTTGGAGCGGCAGAGAAATTTTTCTTCATTTCGGCGCCGCCAAAGCGGCTATTGAGGTCTATATAAACGGAGAATTTGCGGGATACAGTCAGGGTTCAATGACTCCTCACGAATTTGATGTAACGAAATTTGTTAAATTCGGTGAAGAAAACCTTGTAACGGCAAAGGTATACAGATATTCAGACGGCACATATCTTGAGGATCAAGATATGTGGTGGCTCTGCGGAATTTACCGTGATGTTTATATTTACGCGGAAAGCCCTGTATGTCTTCGTGATTTTTATTTCAGAACCACCTTTGATAATTATTATAACAATGCTGTTGTTAAACTGAACGTTTACATAAAAAATTACTGTGCGAAAAAGGGTAAAGTTTCTGTTGAGGCTAAGCTTATATCCGATACAGGAAGAGAGTTTCCTTTAGGCGATGAACACGAAAAATTAGATTGCGATAAAACTGATATTTCATTTGAAACTGTTATCGCAAAGCCTAAAAAATGGTCTGCAGAGCATCCGAATTTATATACTCTTGTTATGACGCTTAGGCTCGGAAGCAGTATTTGCGCCGTTAAAACATATCAGGTTGGATTTAAGCAGGTAGAAATCAAAGGTGAGAAAATATTCTTTAACGGTATGCCTCTTATGTTGAGGGGAGTAAACCGCCATGATTTTGACCCGGACAACGGTTGGGCGGTTCCCCGAGAGAGATACACGCAGGATCTTGATATAATGAAGCAGAATAACATCAACGCGATCCGCACGTCTCACTATCCCGATGATCCGTATTTTTATGATATGTGCAACAAGTATGGCTTTTATGTTATGGACGAGTGTGAAGTTGAATCTCACGGAGTAAGGCGTAAGGGCGTTCCCGGCAGCAATCCTGTTTGGACAGGCGCCGTTGTGGACAGAATGGAACGCATGGTTCTGAGAGACAGAAACAATCCATGCGTATTTATGTGGAGCCTTGGCAATGAGGCGGGCGACGGCGATAATTTTGCCAAAATGAAAGAGGCCGCCTTAAAGCTTGACAACACACGGCAGTTCCATTATGAGGGCGATTTTGATTTAACAAAAAGCGATGTGATTTCGCGTATGTACCCAACTGCCGACATAATGGAAAAGCTTGGGAAAAAGGAAGCTATCACCATATCGCTCTATGACAATATTGCAAATCAGCTTGCAGCGGACAGCAAGCCGATTTCTCCCGAAATGTATGAGGGCAAGCCGGTACTTCTCTGCGAGTATGCACATTCTATGGAAAATTCCCTCGGAAATTTCAAGGAGTATATGGATGATTTTGAAAAGTATGATAATATGTGCGGCGGATTTATTTGGGATTTTGTTGATCAAACAATTCACCGAGTAAACAAAGACGGCAAGGACGAATGGCTGTACGGTGATGATTTTGCCGCGTTGGAGCCGCGCAGAAGGATAGAAATACCTAACACCACCGCTATGGCGGGCTCAAACACATATTTCTGCGCGAACGGATTAATTGCGGCAGACAGAACGGTTCACCCGCAGATTCATGAGGTAAAAAAGGTTTATGCCGAGATTAAAACCGAGGCTTTTGATATTAAAAAAGGTACTTATAAAGTTAAAAATAAGTTTCTCTTTACAAACATTTCTTCTTACGTTTGCCGCTGGGTTATAGAGGCTAACGGTGAGCAGATTCTTTCAGGTGAGCTTGATAAGTTTGAATGTGAACCGCTTTCCGAAACTTTTATAACGATTCCGTATGACTACAACAAACTGCCGGAAAATAAAGAAGTTGTGTTAACAATTTCTTTCTATACTAAGAAGAAAACGCCGGGGCTCAAGTCAAATTATGAGATTGCTTGGGATCAGTTTGTTCTTAATTCAATGCCTCAGCCGAATTCTCCCCAAAGCAATGGAGATTTAACATTTAAAGCCAAAAGAAATACAGTTGAAATCAACGGTGACGCTTTCTTTGTTAAAGTTGAAAACGGCAGAATTGTTAATTATTCGATTGAGGGCAGGGAAAAACTGAAAGCGCCGATTGAGCCGTATTATTTTCGGGCGCTTACCGATAACGATATTGATTTTCTTAATTTTACGCCGTTTCTTATCCCGTTTCATCCGTATTATAAATGGGAACGCGCAAGCAAAAAGGCAAGGGCAATTAAAACCGTTGCCTCTGTCGGTGATGACAATTGCGTTGAAATCCATATTGCATGGAGCACGCCGGGATTAAAGGATTCTGTTTCAACTTATAAAATTTACCCGGATAAGAGAGTATACATTTACCACAGTGCCGTTCCCAAGGCTAATATGATTAAATTCGGCGCAAGAATGGTGCTTGACGGAAAGGCTGAATATGTTAAATGGTACGGCAGAGGTCCGCACCCGACATATTGCGACCGAAAGACAGGAGCTAAAATTTCAAACTTTAAGTCTACTGTTACCGCGCTCGAACACCGTTATATGCGCCCGCAGGAGAGCTCTAACAGAACTGATGTGCGCTGGTTTACAATTACAGATAAAGCGGGAAACGGTTTCAGGGTTTTGTCTTATTTTAACGATCCTCTGAATTTCAGTGCTTATCACTATACTACCGAGGAGCTTGAAAAAGCAAAGCATGTTCACGAAATACCGTATAACAACGGCATAACTACTGTTAACATAGACCATATGCTTTGCGGCGTTGGCGGAGATTTGCCCGGTCAGGCATTTGTTCGTGAGCCGTATATTATGAAAAAAGGTGAAAAGCAGAGCTACAGTTTTGTAATTGAGCCTGTAAAAGCCGGAGAATAGCAGATGAAAAGAGTTTTTGCACATATTGGATTTTCTGTTGCAATTACTCTTATTCTGCTCAATTTTACCGGCATAAGAGCCGCGCTTGCGATTACGGTGATTGCGGGCGCGCTTTTTGCTCTGTTTTTATGCATAAGAAAAACACGAAAAAATGTTGCCGCGCCGCTTTGTATGCTTTCCGTATTTCTTGCGTGTATAATTTTTATTTCAACCTATTACGGAAATTTTTTGCCTCAAAGCAGGTTAAACGGCAAAACTGCCGAAACGAGTTTTTATGTTGTTTCACTTGATGAAAAGGCAACTAACGGTTATTCTTACACCGTTAAAACAAATTACATTAATCTGAACGGTGCGCCGCAGAATATTAAACTAACTGTGAGAACCGATGAAAAAATCAATGCGCAACCGTATCAGATTATCAGCGCTGATTTAAAATTTAACCTTGTTGCGGATAACGGCTTTAATTCTTACGGTTCGTTCGGTGAAAATATTTTTCTTTCTTCAAAGCTGTATAAATATGAGGTTAGCGACCAAAAAATAAACAGTCCGTATAAATTTATACTCAAAATTAAAAGCGATATAAGGGATTTGGTTAGAGAAAATATAAACAAGAAAATGCAAGGTGTTATCTTGGCGATTGTTACAGGAGATAAATCCGATATCGTCAGTGAGGTCAAGAACAATTTTAAAGAAAGCGGTGTCTCGCACGTTATGGCTGTGTCCGGTCTGCATCTTACCGCCTTTTCGGGCACGGTTTATCAAATATTGAAAAAACTGCGTATATCCAAAAAGCCGAGAACGGCATTGTCGCTTTTGTCAGTTATTTTCTATATGGCGCTTACAGGCTTTACAAAATCAGTTATGCGAACAGGTATTATGATGATTGTTTTGCTTGCCGGCAAACTGTTTGACGAAAAGAGCGATTCACTTAATTCGCTCGGATTTGCTGTTTTTCTGATTTGCTTTAATCCGTTTGCGGTAACCGACGCGGGAGCGTTGCTCACGGTAAGCGCGGTGCTCGGAATTTTAACAATAAACCCGATTTTAAACGGACTGTATAAACCGAAAATTAAAATCATTAAGTATCCTTATGACATTTTTACGACGTCGGTTTCGGTTTTCATAACAACTTTCCCCGTTATGTATTTTGTTTTCGGATATGTAAGCCTTATCGGAACGGTTTTAAATATCATAATGATACCCGCCGCACAGTTTACGCTTATTTCGGCATATTTGATGATAATTTTTCAATGGGCGGCGCCGCTTTTATCCTTTTTTGCCGCTCTTTCAAATGCGGGCGCCTCGTTTATGATTATGTTGGCGGAAAAGTGCGCCGGTCTGCCTTTTGCAGTTAAAGATATAAGCAGCCCCGTAACAGGACTTGTTATTGCCGCGGTATTTGCTCTTTTCGGGATTGCTTTCATTATTAAAGGCAAACCTCTTCTGAAAAGATGCGCGGTTATAAGCGTAGTTGTTTCGGCTGCCGTTTTGGCAGTTTCGCTGATTTTAAATTATAACAGCATTTTTATAAGAACAATCAGTGGTTATGATTCCACGGCGGAGGTTGTTTACGGCAAAGATTGCGCCGTTGTAGTCGGAATTGATGATTACAGTCAGTATTATACCGCAAAGTATATTCTGATTTCGGGTAATTTTGATTCGGTTATAGTGGCGGACAGCGGTATATATTCTGAAAAGCTTGCGAAGGATATTGATTCAAATTCTGCTGAAATTCTTAAAAGCGGTGATTTTGATATTGATTTATCACATAAGCTTAATGTAAGATATTATAATGACGAAAGCGGGGATAAGGCGATTTTTACTGTATTTGACAAAAAATTTGAATTTGTAAGCGGCAAATGCGAAAACGATTTTTCCGATAGCCTTATAAACGGAAATCGCTCTTCCGAATACGATTCGGAATATACCATAAACAAATACGGATTTTCGGAAAGGAGGATCAATCAATGGCTCAAATAGGCGAAAAGGAATTAAAGCAAAAAATCAAATCGGGAGACATAAAAAATGCTTATTTGATTTACGGAGACGAAGGTTATTTAAAAGAGTTTTATGTTAATCAGCTAAAAAAGAAAAACGTTGAACCGGCTTTTGAGGCGTTTAATTACCACTGCTTTAACGGTAAGGATACTCCGCTCGGAGACATACTTAAAGACGCTGAGCTTTTGCCGCTTATGGGCGGCAGCAATTTTGTGCTTGTGTGTGATTATCCAATAGATAAAAGCGCCGCAGACATTGATTTGCTAAAAAATTTTCTGAAAGACGTGCCGGAAACCACAATATTTGTGTTTTGGTATGATTCACTTGAATTTGAAACAAAGAACAACGCAAAATTAAAAGCTGTTTTAAACGCTTTTGCAAAGGCCGGCGATGCGATTCGCATTGATAAACGCTCTGAAAGCGATCTTGTTAAGATGATAGTAAACGGCTGCAAAAAACGCTCAGCCTCAATTTCTGTTGATAATGCAAGATATTTGATTGCAACCTCGGGTTCCGATATTAAAACTCTTTTAAACGAAACGGAAAAGCTTTCCGCTTATGTAAGCGGCGGCGAAATCACAAGGGACATAATAAATATGCTTGCCGTTAAAAGTCTACAGGCAAGGGTATATGATTTATCAAAGGCTGTTATGAAAGGCGATTACGATACGGCGTATTCCGTTTTAAACACGCTTTTCACTTTAAAAGAAGAACCAACTATGATTTTAAGCGTGATTTCTGGTTGTTATGTTGATATGTATAGAGTGAAATGCGCGGGAATAGCGGGTATGCCCGCAGAAGATGTCGGAAATTATTTTAATTATACAGGAAGAGAATTTGTTTTGCGTAACGCTATGCGAGATTGCGCGTCGCTCTCCGTTTCACAGTTAAGGAATTCGCTTGACGTGCTTATGCAGGCGGATAATATTCTCAAAAGCTCCGCCATTGATAAAAAAATTGTTCTTGAGGAAACAATGGTAAAGCTCCTTTTGATATCTAAAGAGGTCAAATATGATTAGACTGAAAGAGGCTGTTGTGGTTGAGGGAAAATATGATAAAATTAAGCTTTCAAATTTTCTTGACACACTTATTATTGAAACAAACGGCTTTCGGATTTACAAAGATAAAAGCAGGCTTGATTTTATTAAAAAGGTTGCGAATGAAAGAGGAATCATAGTTCTTACGGATTCAGACCATTCGGGTTTTCAGATAAGAAATTATATTTCCCTCGGAATACCGAAAGATAAAATACGCCACATTTATATTCCCGATGTTTACGGCACCGAAAAAAGAAAAGCAAAACCGTCTGCCGAAGGTAAAATCGGCGTTGAGGGAATAAGCGACGAGATGCTGATTAAGCTTTTCAGCGACGCGAAGGTCAGTTGTGAACGCGAGGAAAACAGAGAGCTTATAAGCAATTTTGATTTGTTTGCCGCCGGTATTTCAGGTTGCCGCAACGCAAAGGAAAAAAGAAAAAAACTCCTTAAATCGCTTGATTTACCGGAGTTCCTTTCAACAAATTCACTTTTAAGCTATCTCAATTCCGCTATGAGTAAAGAGGAATTTGAAAATTATATAATAACAATTTGAGATCTCTGTTCTGTTCCGCAGGGCAGAGGTTTTTTATATCCCAAATTATACAAATCGGTGTAATTACATTCGCGTTCAAAAAAAGGCAGAGTGTTTTCGTCACAATCCGCGCGTCTTGTAACAATCGGCAGAGCCGCTTTTTTCTTCATTTCGGAAAGCAGCGCTCTGCCTTTTTCTCCGAATCCAAGCACTCTTATATAAGGCGGCTCCGCGGGGATACTCGTAATTCCGAGATAAGCTCTTAAAATTATACGCCTAATTCGTGAATGAGTATATCTTTTCGTTTTGATTAAGCCGTAAAGCTCTTCAAGCGATGTAGCTGCTTTTACAGCATCAAAAATTCTGTTTTCAAGTCCTTCACTCACGTCCGCTGTTTCCGTATAATCTTCTTTGCTCATTACTCTTAACTTTGCAAGAACCGCTTTCTCGCAATTTTTCAGAGAGGATATATTGTCGAGCAGCATTTTGTTCCTAATGGCGCCTGATGAATATTCATAATCCCCGCTGTTGTGCCCGCCGCCTATTCTTTCAACGGCAACGCAGGGGAGAGTTGCGTGCCTTAAATATTCAACGGCAAGTATATTGTTCGGAAGGTCAAGTAAATCGGTTTCAAGCACGCGCCTTCTTGCCGTAGGAAATGAAACGCCGCTTTTCATTTCAAGAGTGATTTTTTTCTGTGTTTCTTCATCGTTGAGCATTAAAGCAATTTTTGAAAGTGCGTTTATATCGGCGTTTTCGGCTCCGAAAGCTATTTGCTGAACAACGCCTGTTTTTTCTATTAACGCTACGCCAGCACGGCAAAAGCCCTCGGCTGAAAGCGTTGAGTATGCCGTGGGAAGTTCAATAATCAAATCGGCTCCGTTTTTAAGTGCCGTTTCCGCTCTTTTAAATTTGTTTTCAACTGCAAATTCGCCTCGTTGCACAAAATTTCCGCTCATACAACAGATAACCGCGTCGCTGCTTGTGCGCTTAACGCTGTCTATAAGATATTTATGCCCTTTGTGAAAAGGGTTGAATTCGCACACTATGCCGGTAACCATAAAAAATCCCCAAATTTAAAAACAATTTCTTGACTAATTATAATATATATATTATTATAATGTATAAAGGATAAATTTCAATACTCGGAGGATATTTTTTGTGAAAATTCTTGTAATTAATTGCGGCAGTTCGTCACTAAAATTTCAGTTGATTGATATGGATAACGAATCCGTTATCTGTAAGGGCTCAATAGAGCGAATCGGACTTCCGATTTCCGGCGGAGAAAACAATATTATATATAAAGTTAACGGAGAGGGCTTTATAAGCGATAAAGAAGTTCCCACTCATGTTGACGCTTTTAACACGGTTATTGAGCTTATGACGCAGGGAGAGCACAAGGTGCTTGACTCGCTTAAAGAAATAGACGCTGTTGGGCACAGAGTTGTTCAAGGCGGAGACAGATACACAAAGAGCGTTATTATAGATGAAAAAGTAGAAAAGGATATTGAAGAGCTTTCTCCTCTCGCACCGCTCCACAATCCCGCAAATCTTCAGGGCTATCGCGCTTGTCTCGCTGTTTTGGGTCCGAATGTTCCGCAAATCGCTGTTTTTGACACGGCGTTCCACAGCACCATGCCGCCTATGGCTTATTTATATGCCCTTCCTTATGAGTATTATGAAAAATACGGTATTCGTCGCTACGGTTTTCATGGAACGTCACACAGATATATAAGCAACAGATGCGCCGAGTTTATGGGAGAGAAAATTGAAAAGCTTAAAATCATTACCTGCCATCTCGGTAACGGCTCGTCTATAGCCGCTGTAAAATTCGGCAAGGTGTTTGATACTTCGATGGGCTTTACTCCGCTTGATGGATTTATGATGGGAACACGTTCGGGTGGAATAGACCCGTCGGTTGTAACTTATCTTCAGGAAAAGCTGAATTTATCTCCTCATCAGGTTGACGAAATACTTAATAAAGAATCGGGCGTAAGTGCCATTTCGGGCGGATATTCCGATGACCGAGATGTTGTTGCGATGCAGAATCAGGGAAATCAGAGAGCGATTCTCGCCCATGAAATGCAGGCTTATCAGATTGCTAAATATATAGGTTCGTATGTTGCTGCAATGAATGGTGTTGACGCTATTGTTTTCACCGGCGGTATAGGAGAAAACGGTTTTTGGCTCCGTTCAAAAATCTGCTCTTATCTCGGTTTCCTCGGTATAGAAATCAACCAGTCTGTAAACCACAAAACGGTTAAAGGCGCTGAGGCAGAGCTCACTTCGCCTACAGATGACGTAAGAGTTTTCATACTTGCAACGAATGAAGAACTTATGATTGCGAGAGATACAAAATCAATAGTTGAAAAGCTTAAATAAACATTATTGATTTTTATTTTGTATTTTTAATAATCTTATTGTAAAGGAGGAGAAATCAATGCCTGAAATCAGATATGAGATCACAGAGCATATCGGTGTGATTTCAGAAACCACCAGAGGTTGGACAAGGGAAGTCAACATGATCTCTTGGAACGGACGCGAGCCCAAGATAGATGTTAGAGATTGGTCGCCGGATCATTCCAAAATGAGCAAAGGTCTGACATTTACAAAAGAAGAGCTGATTGAGCTTAAAAAACTTGTTGAGAAACTTTAAATTTTAAGGGCACCTATGCAGGCTGCCCTTGAAATTTGTTTTTGGCGGAAATTTTAATTTCGCCTTTTATATCACACAGAGGTACTTTATAATGAAATGGACATCATTAAATGATTTAAGAGAAAAATATTTATCATATTTTGAGAGCAAGGGGCACCTTAGACTTCCAAGCTTTTCACTGATACCTAATAACGATAAAAGCCTGCTGCTGATTAATTCAGGTATGGCTCCTATGAAAAAATATTTTACGGGAGAGGTTACTCCTCCCGCAAAAAGAGTTACCACCTGCCAAAAATGCATACGCACTCCCGATATTGAGCGTGTCGGCAAAACTGCCCGCCACGGCACATATTTTGAGATGCTTGGCAACTTCAGCTTTGGAGATTATTTTAAACACGAGGCGATAAAATGGGCTTGGGAATTCTTTACCGTGGTTTTGGAAATGCCTGTTGACAAGCTCTGGGCAACCGTGTATGAAAATGACGATGAGGCTTATGATATCTGGAAAAACGAGATTGGTATGGATGAATCTCATATTGTAAGACTTGGCAAGGAGGATAACTTTTGGGAGCATGGGCAAGGCCCCTGCGGTCCTTGCAGCGAGATTTATTTTGACCGCGGTGAAAAGTACGGCTGCGGAAGTCCAAACTGCGCTCCCGGGTGTGACTGTGACCGCTATACTGAGGTTTGGAACAATGTTTTCAGCCAGTTTAACAATGACGGCGAGGGCAATTATACAGAGCTTTCACAAAAGAATATAGACACAGGAATGGGTCTTGAACGCCTTGCTTGTATTATGCAGGGTGTTGATAACTTGTTTGAGGTGGATACTGTTCAAAATATAATGAATAAAATTTCTGAAATCGCTGATGTGTCTTATCATGATAATGAGAAAAATGACATCTCTCTTCGTGTTATTACCGATCATATCCGTTCGTCCGTGTTTATGATAGGCGACGGCGTTATACCCTCAAATAATGGCAGAGGATATGTTCTCCGCCGTCTGATAAGGCGTGCCTGCCGCCACGGCAGATTGCTCGGTATTAAAGAGCCTTTTCTTTTTAAAGTTGCGGATACTGTTGTTAACGAAAATCTTTCCGCTTATGATTATCTTGATTCCAAGCGCGAATTGATTAAAAAGGTTCTCTTTTCAGAAGAGGAGGCTTTCGGAAAAACAATAGACAGCGGACTTGCTTTGCTTGAAGAGTATACGGCGAATATGACGGGCACCGTTTTCAGCGGTGAGGACGCGTTTAAATTAAATGACACTTTCGGCTTTCCGCTTGATTTAACTAAAGATATTCTTGAAGAACGCGGAATTACAGTTGACGAAGATAAATTCTATGAACTTCTTGACGCGCAGAAAGCACAGGCTCGCGCCGCGAGAAAAGACGCCGGAGCCGACGCATGGAAAGGCACTGCTGTTAAGGTAGATGTTTCTGAAACGGTGTTTACGGGATATACTGATTTTGAATCTGATAGTAAGGTTATTGCAATTATCAAAGACGGAGCTCTTGCCGAAATGATAGGCGCCGGAGAGGAAGGCTCGATTATTCTTAACAAAACTCCGTTTTATGCTGAATCAGGCGGTCAAATCGGAGACAGCGGAATGATTATCTGCGGCGATAATAAATTTTCTGTTTCGGATACGCAGAAAAATGCGGATAATATTTACTTCCACTCAGGTGTTGTTGAAAACGGCGTATTAAGCGTAGGGGATAATGTAAGCGCCGTTATTGACCAAAAGAAAAGAAAAGCAATCATGCGCAATCACACGGGAGCGCATCTTCTTCAGGCGGCTTTGAGAAATGTTCTCGGCACGCATGTTGAGCAGGCAGGGCAGCTTGTTAACGAAGATGAAATTAGATTTGACTTTACTCATTTTAATCCGTTGAGCGCTGAAGAAATCCGCAGCGTTGAGGAACTTGTTAATGATTTTATACTTTCTGCCGTAAGCGTTGAAACACTTGAAATGAATATAAATGACGCTAAAAAAATGGGCGCTATGATGCTTTTCGGAGAAAAGTACGGCGATATTGTAAGAGTTGTAAAAGCAGGCGATTTTTCCACTGAATTCTGCGGCGGAACGCATGTTTTAAACAGCGGTAATATCGGGCTTTTTAAAATTACATCGGAAAGTTCCGTTGCCGCGGGTGTAAGAAGAATTACAGCCGTTACAGGGAACAATGTAACAGCCCGACTTTATGAAAGTGAAAAAATAATTTCAGATGTTGCGCAGGCGCTGAAATCGTCTGAAAAGGATATCGTATCAAAGGCGGCCGCGCTATTTGCCGAAAATAAAGCAAAAGATAAGGAAATCGCAAATCTTGACGCTCAAATCGCGAAATTGAAGAGCGCGGAGCTTTTAAGCAGACCTACCGAAATCAACGGTCTAAGCGTTTGCACCGCTAAACTTGACGGCGTTGCGCCGGATGCCCTACGCTCTATGGGAGACGATTTAAAGAGCAGAGGAAACGACATTGTTGCGGTTATCGCAGGCGTTAACGGCGACAAGGCCACCATCGTGGCTGTATGCGGTAAAAACGCCATTGCAAAGGGCGTAAAAGCAGGCGATGTTGTTCGCGAGGTTGCAAAGCTCGCCGGCGGCGGAGGAGGAGGCAGACCCGATTCTGCAATGGCAGGCGCAAAGGATATATCAAAACTCGATGCGGCTCTCGGTTCTGTTTGCGATATTGTTAGAGGATTTATGTAATATTTTATGGAGGATATAGTGTGAAAAAATCACACTATATCCGATTATAATGCCCTCAAAATTTGCCTATGGCATAATTTTGAGATGGCTAAATTCACATCACGCCTTGTCCGGCCATAGCAAGTGTTATCGTG
>CANRMJ010000042.1 GCA_947631705.1 uncultured Clostridia bacterium | reverse complement strand
ACAGATGCGTATTTTTTGCGGCTCAGCTCGGAATCAACTTAGGAATGTTTTATAAAAGGCGTGACTATACTAAAGTAGTGGACGGACGCAATCCGATTATCGAGCATCAGTATCTCGGCGAAGATGTCAGAGGCAAAGATATCATCATAGTGGACGATATGATTTCCTCGGGCGAATCAATGCTTGAGGTTGCAAGAAAGCTGAAACAGCTTGGCGCAAACAGAATTTTTGTCTGCACAACTTTCGGGCTTTTTGCAAAGGGTCTTGAAGTGTTCGACAAGGCATACAGCGAAGGAGTTATCGAAAAAGTGTTTACAACAAACGGCGTTTATCAGCCGCCTGAACTCCTTTCAAGGGAATGGTACTGTTCCGTTGAGTTATCAAAATACATCGCTTATTTTCTTGACACGCTTAACCACGATATGTCCGTTTCCTCCCTCCTTGACACATCCACAAAAATTGATGCGATTCTCAGAAAAAAAGGACTGAAAATCTAAATGAAAAAAAACAGAAAAGAAAAATCTTCTCCCGATAATCAGGAAATTCAGAATGAAAATACAACCGAAAAGCAAAAAAAGGTATTTTCGCAAAAACAGGTTGTTTTGATTTCGCTGCTTTGCGCGTTTATCGCTGCCGCGGTTATACTGTCCGTTGTCTGCGTTGCAAACGATTTTAATCCGTTTACCTATGTGGCAAGCGTGGTTACAAACGATGAAGAAGGTCTTATCGGAAAATGGCAGAGCCAAACTTCTCCCGGGCTGACGGCATACGTTTTTGATGAGGACGGAACATACGATTCGTATATTTCATCTTTCAATTTCGGCGGTGAATATGAGGTAAACGGCGATAAGCTGATTCTTATTAATCCGCTCTCACATCAGGAAGTTGTTTACAGATATTCCGTTACCGGCGACACGCTCAGTATGACGCTTATTGAGGAAAACGGCGCAAAAGCGAGCGACTCCCAAACAAATAAATTTGACAGGGTTGATTCTCTGGCTCAAAAATCCCCTGCTGATTTACTTGGGGAATTAAAGAAAAACAGCGAAAAATCCGAGTAAAAAAATGCCCCACTGAATTTTTTCAGCGGGGTTTGTTTATTTTATCTTAGTCAGGAACTTTTGAAAATATAGCGTTTTACTACGATTTAATTATCAAAAAGCGGAGGGGTAAAAATGAATAAAGATTATATTAAATGGATAAGAAGTATAGTGGGGCACGAAAGAATAATTTTAAATTTTGCGGGAGGATGCATTTTTAACGAAAACGGCGAGGTGCTTTTACAAAAGCGGCGCGATGTTTCTAATTGGGGCTTTCCCGGCGGCGCAATTGAACTCGGTGAATCGGCTGAAAGAGCCGCGATAAGGGAAATCAAAGAAGAAACGGGGCTTGATGTCAAGGCGGAAAAGCTGATAGGTATATACAGTGATTATTTTGCAGAATACCCAAACGGTGATAAGGCGCAAAGCATATGTACGTTTTTTGAATTTTCGGTTACCGGCGGAAAACTCTTTTGCGATAAGAAAGAATCAATTGAATTAAAATACTTTTCATTAGATGATTTGCCCGAATTATTCTGCAAACAGCACAAGGATATTTCAGACGATATTATAAACAAAAGATACGGTGTTTTCAGATAAAAATTCTCTGTTAAAAAAGTTATTTAAAGCGATGATTTTCTGATTATAAAACACGCTTTGATGACAATAATAATTGTGTACATAATGAATATAATACGGTGATTATGTATGCAATACAACAAGGTTGAAATATGCGGTATAAATACAAGTGAAATAAAGGTGCTGAAAGAGGAGGAAAAGACCGAGCTTTTAAAAAAAGCAAGGAGTGGCGATAAAATCGCGCGCGAACAGCTTATAAATTGCAATCTCCGGCTTGTGCTCTCTGTTATCCAACGCTTTCAAAACAGAGGCGAGTCTATGGACGATTTATTTCAGGTAGGAGTTATCGGTCTTATTAAAGCAATAGACAATTTCAATCTTGATCTTGACGTTAAATTTTCAACGTATGCCGTGCCCATGTGCATCGGAGAAATAAGGCGCTTTCTCAGAGATGACAATCCTGTGAGAGTGAGCCGCAGTATGCGGGATACCGCGTACAAAGCAATGCAGATAAGAGAAAAGCTCATAAATGATAATCAAAAAGAGCCGACAGTTGAGGAAATAGCAAAAGAACTCGGCATGAAAAAAAGTGATGTTGTTCTTGCGCTTGAGGCAATTGTTGAACCCGTTTCGCTATATGAGCCTGTGTATAGCGACGGCGGAGATACGATTTACGTTATGGATCAGGTTGGAGACAGCAATTGCGACTCCGACTGGATAGACGAAATTATGATTAAAGATGAAATAAATAATCTTGACAGCCGCGAGAGAAACATCCTTTATCTCCGCTTTATGGAGGGGAAAACGCAGATGGAGGTTGCAAAGGAAGTAGGAATCAGCCAAGCTCAGGTCAGCCGCCTTGAAAAAAACGCATTGAAAAGGATAAAAACGCATAAATAAGGCAGTTAAAATCATTCTGCCTCAATAAATATTAAATTAGAAAAGAGAACTCTGTTTCAAAACACAGAGTTCTCTTTTTTGATATGAAATTAAACCATTAAGTTATTACGTTCAAACCGCTTATAAGCAGGCAAGCAATTCCGAAAGCACGAATATTTTTAAATTTCCTTTGAAATATCAGGAAAGATTTCAAGACTCCTTTTTAAAATTCCGTTCATATAGGCTATTAAAGTGCCGTAATTCGTGAATTGAACACCCTGATCCCGTGCGCATTTAAGGCGATAAATCACTTCCCTTTCATTCAGCATACAACCGCCGCAATGAACAACAAGAGAATATTTGCTTAAATCATCGGGGAATCCCCCGCCGGAACTGAATTCAAAATTCAGTTTCTTTCCCGTGTGCTTCTGTATCCAGCTTGGCAGCTTTACTGTTCCTATATCCTCGCATTGGCGGTGATGCGTGCAGCCCTCGGAAATAAGCACTGTATCGCCGTCTTTTAGCTTTTCAACAGCCGCCGCTCCCTTTACTGCAGGGGCAAGTATTCCCTTAAAACGGGCAAACAATATTGAAAAAGACGTCAGCGGCACTTCACGCGGCACAATTTCCTTTACTTTGTAAAACGCCTGGCTGTCCGTTACCACCATTTTAGGCGGTTCTTTAAGAGCTCCAAGCGCCTTTGAAAGCTCATCGGTTTGCGTTACTATGCACATTGCGCGTGAATCAAGAATATCCCTTATAGCCTGCATCTGCGGCAGGATCATTCGCCCTTTAGGCGCTGATGAATCTATCGGCGTTACAAGAACAACAACATCCCCTCTTTCGAGCAAATCGCCTATAACTCTTTTATCGTCCTCTTCCGATTTGGCGAGCGCGGCGATTCTTTCTTTCAGTTCATATATATTTGTTCCGTTTACCGCGCTGACTGAAATTTCATTTTCGCCGAGCTTTTCACGGCTTTTTAAATCACTTTTATTATAAACAATGATATACGGTATGGATTTTTCCTCAAACAGAGCAACAAGCTCATCATCAGATTCCGTTTTGCCGATAACGCCGTCAACTATCAAAACGGCAACGTCGGTTTTATTTAGTATTTGCCTCGCTTTGCGGACACGCATATCACCAACCGTTCCCTCATCGTCAATTCCGGGTGTGTCAATAATAACAACAGGGCCTACCGGCAAAAGCTCCATAGCTTTGGAAACAGGGTCTGTCGTTGTGCCCTTAACATCTGAAACGATTGAGAGCTCCTGCCCTGTTACGGCATTCACAACGCTTGATTTGCCGGCATTGCGCCTGCCGAAAAAGCCTATATGAACTCTGTTTGCATTCGGCGTTTGATTAAGATTATCAGCCATTATATTTTCCTCCTGTCAATTGCTTTTAAAATCCCCTCTGCTTAAAACAACTTTATAACCAATGCTTTCCATTCTTCTTTTCATACACATAATACACTCCGCCGCCTCATCGCCCATACAGATTTTATTATTATAAAGCATATATTTTCCGCGATTTTCTACGGGAGAGAGATTCGGCATAACTACGTTCGCGCCGGAAAGTATCCCCTTTTCACGCCCCAACGGGTGAATTGTGCCGAGAGCTGTGGTTGCCGGCAAAAGCACATTGGGCAGCATCAATCTTATAATGCTTAAAAGGCGAAGAGTAAGGCGGAGACTTCCTTGCTCAAAATCCTTAAACGGTGTGTCTTTATGCGGAATAAAAGGTCCGATTCCAACCATATGAGGGTTAAGCGTTTTAATAAATTTCAAGTCTTCAATTATGCTTTCGGTTGTTTGAAACGGAGAGCCGACCATAAAGCCGCATCCGACCTGATATCCGATTTCCTTTAAATTATATAGGCACTGAATTCTGTTTTGAAGGGAAAGATTCTTGGGATGAATTTTACTGTAATGAGTTAAGTCGGCTGTTTCGTGACGGAGAAGATATCTATCCGCTCCGGCGTCAAAATAAGCCTTGTAACTTTCGTAACTCTTTTCTCCGATTGAAAGAGTCAAAGCGCAATCGGGATAAAGCGATTTTATTTTTTTTATCAGGCAAACAAGCTTATCATCAGTGTAATAGCCGTCCTCTCCGCCTTGAAGAACAAAAGTTCTGAATCCAAGCTCATATCCTGTTTTGCAGCATTCAATTATTTGGTCTTCCGTCATTCTGTAACGGTTGGCGTTTGCGTTGCTTTTTCTGATTCCGCAATAATAGCAATCGTTTTTACAATAGTTGGTAAATTCTATAAGCCCTCTTATATAGACATCTTTTCCGTAGATTTTTTCACGAATATAAACTGCGCGTTCTGCAAGAAAAGCGTCTGTTTTTTCATTATTATTTTCTATAAGAGCTTTAAATTCATCGTCTTTAAGAAAATGCTCGTTTTCAAGCTTTAAAATTAAATCTTTCATCTTTATACCCGATATTTAATCATTTTTCCCCTTTTCAAGCATCGGCTTTAAATATTTACCCGTATAGGATTTTTTACAGCAGGCTATCTCCTCGGGAGTTCCTTCGGCAACTATTTTTCCGCCGCCGTTCCCGCCTTCGGGGCCCAAATCAATTATATGATCCGCCGTTTTGATAACGTCAAGATTATGCTCGATAACGAGAACCGTGTTACCCGAATCAACAAGCCGATTAAGAACATTTATAAGCCTGTGCACATCAGCAGTATGAAGACCGGTTGTAGGCTCATCAAGTATATAAATAGTTTTTCCTGTTGAACGTTTCATAAGCTCGGTAGCGAGCTTAACACGCTGTGCTTCTCCGCCCGAAAGCGTTGTTGCGGGCTGACCGATTTTAATGTATCCGAGCCCTACATCGGAAAGCGTTTGAAGTTTTCTGTATATCTTCGGCTGCTGCTTAAAAAATTCCAATCCCTCATCAACGGTCATTTCAAGCACTTCAAAAATATTTTTTCCCTTGAATTTAACTTCAAGTGTTTCGCGGTTGTAGCGCTGACCGCCGCAAACATCGCAAGGAACATAAATATCGGCAAGAAAATGCATTTCTATTTTAACGATACCGTCACCCTGGCAAGCCTCGCATCTGCCGCCCTTAACGTTGAAGGAAAAGCGGTTTGATTTGTAGCCGCGCATTTTAGCGTCCGGCGTTTCGGCAAAAAGATCTCTTATATCACTGAAAACTCCTGTATATGTTGCGGGGTTTGAGCGCGGTGTTCTGCCAATAGGTGATTGGTCAATATCTATAACCTTGTCAAGAAATTCAGTCCCTTTGATCTTTTCAAAAGCGCCGGGACGCTTTTTTGCATTATTAAGCACATTTGCAAGATGTTTATATATAATCTCATTCACAAGACTTGATTTTCCCGAACCCGAAACGCCTGTGACGGCAACAAATTTTCCAAGCGGAATTTCCACGTCTATCTTTTTTAGATTATTTTCCGCCGCTCCTATAACAGTCAGCCTTCTTCCGTTTCCTTTTCGTCTTTGGGCGGGAACGGGAATCTGCCTTTTTCCGCTGAGATACTGACCCGTAATGGAATTTTCACAAGCAATTATATCATCAATCGAGCCTGCTGCAATAAGCTCCCCTCCGTGTACCCCCGCACCGGGTCCTATATCCACAATGTAGTCGGCAGCACGCATAGTGTCTTCATCGTGTTCAACTACAATAAGAGTGTTGCCGAGGTCGCGCAGGTGCCGAAGTGTTCCGAGTAGTTTTTCATTATCACGCTGGTGCAAACCGATGGACGGCTCGTCAAGAATATATAACACGCCCATGAGTGATGAACCTATCTGCGTTGCAAGTCGGATTCTCTGTGATTCACCGCCCGAAAGCGTGGACGCCTCTCTTGAGAGAGTGAGATAATCAAGACCCACGGAATTGAGAAAATTCAATCTTTCCTTGATTTCACGCAATATAAGTCTGCCGATCATTTCCTCTTTTTCCGTAAGCTTAAGATTGTCTATAAATTCAAGCTCCTCTGAAATAGACATCTTGCAAAATTGATAAATATTTTTTCCTCCAACCGTTACTGAAAGACTTATCGGCGAAAGTCTCGCGCCCTTGCAATCTGGGCACTGAGCCGTAACCATAACCGTTTCAATTTCGGCTCTTGCCCAGTCGGAGGTTGTTTCATCATATCTGCGTTTAAGATTTGAAACAATACCCTCAAATTCATTAACATACGTACCGCTGCCGTATGCGGTAACTCTTTTCATCTTGATTTTTTTGCCCTTAGTGCCGTGAAGCAGAACATCCACAGCCTCTTTAGACAACATTTCAACAGGCATATCAAGCGAGAAATTATATTCCTTTGCAAGAGCCTCAAAATACATTCTTGCAATAGATGACCCGTCTGCAACATTCCAGCCGCTCGCCTTAATTGCTCCCTGGTTAATAGAGAGTTTTCTGTTTGGAATAATTAAATCCTCATCTATCTCCATAAATGTGCCGAGACCTGAGCACCGCTTGCACGCTCCCGAAACATTGTTGAACGAAAACATACGCGGGCTCATTTCATCAATGGAAACACCGTGTTCAGGGCAGGCGTATTCAAGAGAAAAAAGCTCCTCTTCCCCGCCGATTATATCACAGAGCACAATTCCCTTTGAAAGTTTTGTGGCTGTTTCAATGCTGTCCGTAAGGCGGCTCTTGATGCTCTCCGAAACAATAAGCCTGTCAACAACAACTTCAATATTATGCTTTTTATTCTTGTCCAACTTGATTTCTTCGGACAAGTCATATATACTGCCGTCTACACGAACGCGAACAAATCCGCTTTTTCCCGCATCTTCAAGCTCTTTAACGTATTCGCCTTTTCTGCCGCGAACTATCGGAGCCATAATCTGAATTCTTGTTTTATCGGGATAAGATAGGATTTTATCAACAATTTGGTCTACCGTTTGATGAGATATTTCTCTGCCGCATATAGGGCAATGCGGAATGCCAATTCTTGCGTAGAGAAGACGGAGATAATCATATATTTCCGTTACCGTTCCGACAGTGGAACGAGGATTTTTGGAAGTGGTTTTTTGGTCTATTGAAATCGCGGGGCTCAGTCCCTCAATATAATCAACATCGGGTTTTTCCATCTGCCCTAAAAACTGCCTTGCGTATGACGAAAGACTTTCCACATATCTCCTCTGCCCCTCGGCATAGATAGTATCAAATGCGAGGCTTGATTTTCCCGAACCCGAAAGTCCCGTAAAAACAACAAGACTGTCTCTTGGAATTTCCACGTCAATATTTTTTAAATTGTGCTCTCTCGCGCCTTTAACAAGTATATTCTTAATCATCTGTTCATCACCCGTTTATTTTTAAATTCTTCAAGAGCCTGCCTGCCCTCCTGCGTAACAGGACGCAGCCATTTGAGCGAACGATAATATCGCATACAGAGAAATGTTTTTAAATAGTCCTCAAAAATATACATAACCGCAAAAGCAACGGCAAAAGGCGCCTTTAAAACATAAACCGCTATTAGCGTTGCCGGTAAAGACATAAACCACAGAGTAAACAAATCGTATTTTACGCCTGTGACCGTATCTCCTCCCGAACGGAAAATACCCACAACCTGAAGATAAGGAATCATTCTTATCGGAAGTTCAAAAGCAAATATTGCCATAATAATCATAGCGGTGTTAAGTGTTACATCGCTTATATTACCGCCGAGATTGAATATTCCTATAAGCTGCCTTCTGAAAATCATTATTAACACGGAAACAAACACAGCAAATACGGGCACAATCACCGCGAAACGCTTTGAATCCTCTATTCCGCGCTCAATTTTTCCTTTTCCCACCGATTTTCCTATCATAACGCTTGACGCGTTGCAAAGACCGATGAAAAATATTGTGGCAATGTTTTCAAAACTGCGCAGAATCGTAAGCGACGCGAAGTATTCATATCCCATATTGCCGAATATCATATTAAACGCAAACGTGCCGAGACCCCACATACCCTCGTTAAACACAACCGGCAGTGCTTTTTTGTAAAACTCCTTAAATCGTGCCGCGCTGAAAGAAAACGTTTCACTGAAACGGGCTATCAGTATATTCTTCTGAATAAGCGAGACAAAAACGATCATAACAACTCCTGCCCAAGCGGATACGGAAGTGGCAAGAGCTGCTCCCTTTGTGCCCATTTCGGGAAATCCGAATTTTCCGAATATCATACAATAATCAAGAAAAATATTCAGAACCGTTGTAAACAGCGAAACATACATAGGCAGCCTTACCTGCTCAACAGAGCGCAGTACCGCGGATAATATATTTGTTATCGCAACTGCCAAATAAGAATAAGCAACAACAGAAAGATATTTACTTCCTTCAGCAATAATCTGAGCGTCGGAATTAAACAATCTGAGCACATAAGACGGAGCAAACAGACTTACTGCCGTAAAGACAGCGGAAACAGAAATCACCGAAACAAGTGCTATCCCGCAAGTTGAACGTATCTTTTTTGTGTCCTTAATACCCCAAAACTGCGATACAAACACCGATGTGCCCGAAGAGAAACCCACAAGAACCATCGTCATAAGCCAGCCCCACTGCCCAACCATACCGACCGATGAAAGGGCAACCTCTCCGAGCCTGCTTACAAGAAGAGTATCTGCAAGAGTAAAGGAGCTTGTGAGCATATTCTGCAATGCAACGGGAATCGTCAGAGAAAGAGCTGTTTTCCAGAAACCCTTGTCATTGAAAAGCTTTATCATAAAAGTTACTCCGATTTTAATTCGTTAATTTTATCTCTTAAATAAGCCGCGTGCTCAAATTCAAGCATCTTTGCGGCTTCTTTCATCTCACGCGTAAGCGAATTAATAAGAGCTTCACGCTCCTTTTTAGACATTTTTCTTTTACTTCTGTCCTCAATTTTATCCTTAGAAGTAATTTCAAGGACTTGCCTTACGTCCTTTTTAATTGTTTTGGGCGTGATTCCGTGCAATTTATTATAATTTTCCTGAATACTGCGGCGGCGCACCGTTTCGGATATCGCACGCTCCATAGACGGAGTGACGCTGTCGGCATACATAATAACCTCACCATTTGCGTTTCTTGCGGCTCTTCCGATTGTTTGAACAAGCGATGTTTCGGAACGCAGAAATCCCTCTTTATCAGCGTCTATTATTGCCACGAGTGAAACTTCGGGAATATCAAGTCCCTCACGAAGAAGGTTTATTCCAACAAGCACATCGAATTCCCCAAGCCTCAAGTCTCGGATTATCTCCATTCTTTCAATCGTGTCTATATCATGGTGCATATAACGCACTTTTATATCAAAGCCCTCAAGGTAAGCCGTTAAATCCTCTGCCATCGCTTTGGTGAGAGTTGTTACGAGAGTTCTTTCCTTTCGCTGAGTGCGCGTGTTGATTTCAGACACAAGATCATCCATTTGATCATCGGTGGGCTTAACTGTAACTATCGGGTCAAGCAGACCTGTTGGGCGTATAATTTGCTCAACGATCTGAGTGGAACAGTTCTTTTCAAATTCACCCGGAGTTGCGGAGGTGAAAATAACTTGATTTACCTTTGAATAAAATTCGTCAAAACGCAGCGGTCTGTTGTCAAACGCAGACGGGAGACGGAACCCGTATTCGATAAGGCTCGCTTTTCTGCTGTGATCTCCGCCGAACATTCCTCTGACCTGCGGCAACATAACGTGGCTTTCATCGCAAAAAAGCAGAAAATCGTCCGGGAAATAATCAAGCAGCGTAAACGGAGGATCGCCGGGTTTTCTGTTACTCATAACTGCCGAATAATTTTCGATACCCTTGCAAAATCCCGTTTCCTGGAGCATTTCAATATCATTCATCGTGCGTTCTTTGATTCTCTGCGCCTCAAGAAGTTTGCCTCTTTTTTCAAAATAATCAACGCGCTCTGTCATTTCATCATATATTCTCTCAAGCGCTTTTTTCATTTTCTCCTGCCCCACCACATAATGAGACGCGGGATAAATGCAGGCATGAGAAAGAACGCCTTCTACTTTGCCTGTTAACGGATTGATTTCACATAATCTGTCTATCTCATCACCGAAAAATTCAACTCTTATCGCACTTCCGCTTGAACCCGCGGGAAAGATTTCGAGCGTATCTCCGCGCACGCGGAATTTATTTCTTACAAAATTTATATCGTTTCTTTCATACTGAATAGAAACGAGCTTTGATATAAGCGCGTCTCTGCCGTATTCCATGCCTGCGCGGAGTGAAATAACCATATTTCGGTAATCTATCGGGTCGCCTATAGAATAAATGCACGAAACCGACGCAACTATTATCACATCGCGCCTTTCGGAAAGAGCAGCTGTTGCGCTGTGGCGCAGCTTGTCTATCTCCTCGTTAACCGCGCTGTCTTTTTCTATATAAGTGTCTGTTGTCGGCACATACGCTTCGGGCTGATAATAGTCATAATACGAAACAAAATATTCAACCGCGTTTTCAGGAAAGAACTCCTTGAATTCGGAACAAAGCTGAGCGGCAAGAGTTTTGTTGTGAGCAAGAACAAGCGTTGGGCGATTTACCTTTTCAATAATGTTTGCCATTGTAAACGTCTTACCTGAGCCTGTAACGCCCATCAGCGTTTGCTCCCTGTCTCCCCGCATAACTCCCTTAACAAGAGCCTCAATTGCCTCCGGCTGGTCGCCCGTCGGCTTATATTCACTTACGAGCTTAAAACTGTTCATACAAAAAATTTTCCTTTAATATGCATAATCAACTTATTATAACACATTATTTACTTTTTGCAAATTATATTATATAATTAACATATGAAAAGTTTTACAATATCTGAAAACGATTCGGGTCAGCGGGTAGACAGATTCATTTTAAAAATGTTTCCAAGCCTTCCAAAGTCGCTGATGTATAAAGAAATAAGAAAAAAGAATATTAAGGTTAATAAAAAGCGTACTGAGCCCAACGCTTTTTTGAATGATGGCGACGTTATCGAACTTTATCTCAACGATGATGTTCTTCGGGAAAGAACAAAGCATTTCGATTTTATGGGTGCGTCAAAAAATCTTAACATAATTTATGAAGATGAAAACATTTTGATAGCGGACAAACCTGCCGGACTTCTCTGCCACCCCGACGGACGCGAATATATTGACACGCTTACGGCGCGCATAAAACGCTATCTATATGAAAAAGGCGAATGGAATCCCGATGAAAGCGGAGTTTTCACTCCGTCGCTCGCAAACAGGATAGACAGAAACACGGGCGGAATTGTTTTGGCGGCGAAAAATGCTGCCGCGCTCAGAGTTTTAAACGAAAAAATAAGGCGGAGGGAAATCGAAAAATATTATCTTGCCGTTATACACGGAATAATGGATAAAAAGAGCGGCACTATATGCGCTTTTCTGTCTAAAGACGAGAAGAAAAACAAGGTTACCGTATCGGATAAGAAAACGCCTGATTCAAAGAAAATTATAACTGAATACAAAGTTCTTAACAGTAAAAACGGGAAATCACTGCTTGAAATTGATTTAAAAACTGGTCGGACGCATCAAATAAGAGCTCACCTTGCATCAATCGGTCATCCGCTTGTTAACGACGGAAAATACGGACGTGAGCAAGGCAGATTTCGACAAGCTCTTTACAGCTACAAAATTATATTTAATTTCAAAAGCCCCGCCGCACCGCTTGAATATCTCAACGGCAGAGAATTCACCGCTGAAAACTGTGAATTAGAAAAAAATTTTTTGGAGGGAAAATACAAATGAAAAAGAATTTTATATGGATAATGTCGCCCATAACGCTCGGCGTTGCAATTCTTCTTGACGCAGCCGTTTTAGGATTCGGCATTTTTGCAATCATAAAACTTACTCAAGTTCAAAACGCGAGAGTGATTTTTTTTGCCGCTGTGGTTGCGCTTGCGATCATTGTAGGGTTTCTTTACACAAAAGAGGTTTTCAAAAACGGAATTATTTTCCACGAAGACGAATTTGAATTTACGGGCATAGATGAAAAAAATGTTTTCAGCTATGACGACATTTCACAAATTGAAACTTATCAAGATACGGCGGCAAGCCTTAAAAAGAATTTTATAGACCGCAGCGCACTTATGATTATAACGCTTAAAGATAAATCAATATACACGATAAATATAGGGCTCACCACCAAAGGCACGCTCCAAAAAATAAGAAAAGAATTAAAAAAATATATCGAACCGGAAAAAGTTACGCACCGAGAGGTTAAAAGGGCGACCTCCGCAAAATCAAAGGATTCAGACGAAAAAGAAAATAACGAAGAATCTTAACCGCTGTTCACAGCGGTTATTTTTTTCTTTTACTGACAAAAAGTTGACAAAATCGTTAGCTTATTGTATACTTGTATACACAGTATACAATAAGAGGGTGAATACATAAATAGAACAATAATAAACAGCAGTGCCAATTATTACAAAGACGTTTTCCCGTTTGACTTTCCCCCTATTGACAGAGCGAATCAAATCGACAGGGATATTTATTTAACCGACACAACCTTCAGAGACGGTCAACAGGCTATGCCTGCGTTTTCGACTGAGCAAATGGTTTCGCTATTCAAATTAATTTCCGCGCTTGGCGGAGAAAAAGGACTTATACGCCAAACGGAATTTTTTGCATATTCAGATAAAGACCGCAAAGCGATTGAAAAATGCAAAGAATTAAATTTAAGATTTCCCGAAATCACCGCTTGGATAAGAGCCGATAAACAAGATATTAAAATGATTGAAGAACTTGAAATAAAGGAAACAGGCGTTTTAATGAGCTGTTCCGATTACCATATTTTTAAAAAGCTGAAATTATCTAAGGAAAAAGCAATAAAAAAATATCTTGATATTGCCGAATGTGTGCTTGAACGCGGCATAACGCTTCGCTGCCATTTTGAAGATATAACAAGAGCCGATATAAAGGGCTTTGTTATTCCGTTAATCAACGAATTAAACAAATTGGCAAATAGTAATTTAAGCTCGGTTAAATTCAGATTGTGCGACACATTAGGTGTTGGCTTGCCGTCTGAATCATCGGCGCAGCCGCGCGGAGTGCCCGATTTATTAAAAGAATTATACTGCAACACCGACATTTCTGCGGAAAGACTTGAATGGCACGGTCACAACGATTTTTACAAGGCTGTTATAAACGGAACATCGGCGTGGATGCACGGTGTTTCTGCTGTGAACTGCACTCTGTTGGGGATCGGCGAAAGAACAGGAAATATTCCGCTGGAGGCGATGCTTTTTGAGTATGCCTCGCTCAAAGGCACGTTTAACGGGGCAAACATAAATGTTATATCGGAAATCAGAAATTATTTTATTGACAAAATAAAATACAACCTGCCCGAAAACACACCGTTTGTGGGAAACAATTTCAACACAACAAAGGCGGGAATTCATGCGGACGGTTTATTAAAGGGCGGCGATATATACAATTCATATGATACATATAAATTTTTAAATTCAAAGCCGAGAGTTTGCCTTAACAAAACTTCGGGCAAAGCGGGTATTGCATACTGGATAAATTCATACTATAATTTAAGCAACGGAATATCCAAAGAGCATCCTATTGTTGGCATTATATATGAATATATCAACAGCGAATATGAAAACAATTCCAGATTATCATATATAAACGATATGGAAATTACCGCGCTTATTAATAAAACGGGATGGGATTTCAGTAATGAGTGAAAATTTAACGTTAAAGTTATTTGATATTTTAGAATCAAGAATACTTTCGGATTACTATGATGATGAATATTATCTGAAGGAAAAAGATATTTCCGAAGAATTCAACGTCAGCAGAACTCCTGTGCGAGAGGCGCTGCAATTATTGGAATCAAATTATCTGATAAAGCACAGCGGCTCAAACAAAGGATATATGGTTTGTAAATTAAATACCGATGATATGGTTAATATTTACGATTTAAGGGAAATACTGGAGTCTTTCAGCGCAAAGCTTTGTGCCAAAAACATAAGTGAAGAAAAATTATTGCAGTTAAATGAAATTCTTATACTTGAAGAATTTTATATAAAAAACTACAATCTTGAAAAAATAGTTTATTATGACAATAAGTTTCATAACACTATACACAGTCAAAGCAACAATATTTTTCTTGAAAGAATGTTAAATCAGCTTCACCATTACACAATGCATTACAGAGAAAAATCATATAAATCGAAAGAACGAGCCGAGCTTTCGTTTTACGAACACAAGCAAATTTTCTTGGCGATACAAAGTAAGGATTCTTTGTCATCCGAAAAAATGATGGCTCGGCATATAAATAACGCAAAAGAATATATGATAAAAACCACCGGCTGACTGTTCAAGTCAACCGGCGGTTTTTTATCGGATTACATCAAAAAGCTTTGTATTTCGCAACAACATATAAAAGGGCTTAAAGCCGTTTAATTCGACTTTATGCCCTTTGACGCTATTGCTTTCGGCAAATCCCCGAAGACGGACAGTTTTCACAGCCGCAATTACAGGAATTTTTCCCTTTCTTCTTATCCCTGATCATTTTGACTATAATCAGCACTATAACAGCGAGCAGAATAAGACCGATAATTATTGTTCCAATGTTCTTTGATAAAAACGCCGCCATTGCGTTTCACCCAACCTTTCAGACAGTGGCTTTTTCTTTTTTAGAAGTTTTAACCTTAACATTAAGAGAATTTGCCTCTTTATACGGTTTTACAAGCATATAGATTATAAACGCGGCAACAGCAAGAGCGGCTATAAGACCAACAACGCTTAAATTGCCGGTGAATAAGCAGCCGAATTGGTAAACCATAAGTGAAACGGCATATGCAAACACACACTGATAGCCGATTGCAAACAAAGTCCATTTTGCGCTGTTCATTTCTCTTCTGATTGCACCTATAGCGGCAAAGCAAGGCGCGCAAAGAAGATTAAAGATGAGGAATGAATATCCTTGGAGCCGCGAAAGATTTTCAAAATCAAGCACTCCGAATACGCCGACAACCTCTTCTTTTGCAACAAGACCCATAACTGTTGCAATAGTCGCCTTGATAGTGCCAAAGCCTACAGGGGCGAAAATATATTTAACCGCGTTGCCTATTCTTCCAAGCACGCTGACTTCAAGTTCCATCTCCGGGTCGAATCCAAAGCCGCCCGACGCAAGCGTTCCGAAATGCGAGCCTGCCCAAACCACGATTGAAGAAAGCAGAATTATTGTGCCGGCTTTCTTAATGAATGATGAAGCGCGTTCCCACATACTGCGCATTATGTTTCCGAATGTGGGCCAGTGGTATGCCGGAAGTTCCATAACAAACGGGGCAGGATCGCCGGCGAACATCTTAGTCTTTTTAAGCATTATTCCCGAGGAAATAATTGCGGCTATTCCGAGAAAGTAGGCGCTTGGCGCAACCCACCATGCACTTCCGAAAAGAGCGGCGGCAATCATTCCTATGATGGGCAGTTTTGCGCCGCAGGGAATAAATGTTGTGGTCATAATTGTCATACGGCGGTCACGTTCATTTTCAATTGTTCTTGACGCCATAATGCCGGGTACGCCGCAGCCTGTTCCTATAAGCATCGGAATAAAAGATTTGCCGCTGAGTCCGAATCTGCGGAAAACCCTGTCAAGCACAAAGGCAATTCTTGCCATATAGCCGCAGCTTTCAAGAAACGCAAGCATTATGAACAAAACGATCATCTGGGGAACAAATCCCAATACAGCTCCGACTCCGCCTACTATACCGTCAAGAATAAGTCCTTGTAGCCAGTCGGCGCAGTTGATAGCTGCAAGCCCTTTTTCAACAAGAACGGGAACACCCGGAACCCAAACTCCGAAATTTTCCGTTGCGGGAACTGCCTC
>CANRMJ010000041.1 GCA_947631705.1 uncultured Clostridia bacterium | reverse complement strand
AAGACGAGAAGATGTGCCAAAACACACAATGTTTGTCATTATGACGGACGGCTATGAAAACGCAAGCCGTATTTATACAAGTGACAGAGTTAAGTCGATGATTGAACACGAAAAAGAAAAATACGGCTGGGAATTTCTTTTCATCGGCGCGAACATTGACGCTGTTGAAACCGCAAGACACTTTGGAATAGCTGAAGACAGAGCAGTAAATTATCGTGCGGACAGTCAGGGAACAAGCGTTGTTTATGATACAGTAGCAGACACGGTTTGTTGTATGCGTGCCTGTGATTCTATTTCAGACGATTGGAGTGATAAAATCAACGAGGATTATGAAAACAGATCAAAAAAATAATAAAAAAGCTGCGGTTGCAAGTAATTGCCGCCGCGGCTCTTTGAATTGCTTATAAAATTTTTTCCATATAACCGCAAGTGAAAGGAAAAAAATCGAATTTTTCAGTGCCGGTGTGAACGAATCCGTGTTTTTCATACCATCTGCGCAAAATCGTGTTTTCTTCAACTATTCCGATTGTCATTTTTTTGCAGCCTGTATTTTTAGACTGCAAAACAGCGTCTGTAAGAAGAGTATTGCCTATAAGACGGTGCCTGTAATCGGGGAGCACACAAAGATTATTTAATTCGCATATGTCGTTACACAGTATTTTAAGGGAATAGTAACCTATTATTTTCTCGTTTTCAAAATAGCCGCGCATAATTATGCTATTGCTTATAAACTGCTTTTCTAATTTGCTTTCGCTGATTGAAAAAGCGGTAAATCGCGGAGCGTTTTTCGGTGTTATATTAAACTCACGGGCAACAGTTAAAAAGCTGTTTTTAATTAATTGAACACATTCGGGAATATTTTTTTTATCAATATTTTTGATCATAAAACTCCTTATATTAAGCTGTCAGCGCTTGCGTCTGTTGGCAATGATCTGTATTATCATACATATAAATACAGTTGCAAACGCAAATATGAATGTTGCGGAAATCGTCACTCCCGATATTCTGTTTAAAGAGTCGATAAAGTATGAGGCTATTACAATGCAGTCTGCGATTATATTCGGCACAATAAAAATGCGGTAAAAAATCAACAGAGAATTTGTAAGCTGCGGTTTTTCGGAAACCTCAATCAGCCATTCCGATTCCGTTTTCGGACTTTCGGATAATTCGTTTTGTTCAAAAAAATCATCAACCTCTTTCATGGTTACATTTGCGGATAAATAGGCAAGATCCTTGATTCTGGCACGGCAAAGCTGCGTAAAAAGGGCAGACATAAAAATGAAGAAAACGCCGGGTATGATTTTGTCTATTACGGAAAATGCGGCGCTGTCGGTATCTATAACATTATATACAAACAAAAGTATGAATCCGAGCACGCCGAAAGCTATGCCGATTGTTAAAAAATTGATTGGGACTTTTTTCTTTTTCATATAAATTCCTTTAATGATTTACCATTTGTTATGCACTTTTTCGCAAAAGGCATACATATCTTTGATTTCAAGCTTTTCACCGCTGTCGAGCACAACAAAGCCGTTCCAAAGACCGTGAACCTGATGAGTGCGCATTCCTACAAGATTAAGAGGCATCATATTACTGTAATTATCAAAAAACGGCGTCATAGTAAGATCAAGTCTGCCCTCAGAGTCGGTAAAATGCCACGGTTTAAGCCATCCGTTTGTTTCCTCGGGGTCGCTTTCCAACGAAACCGCACCGATTTTATGGCATTTTCCGTCATAAAAAAGAGCCGTTTCCGTTGCGTTTGATTGATCGCCGAAGCCCCATGTCAGCTCAAAACCGAAAATTTTGCCGTTTATACGGGTGCTGCCGTTTGCCCAGTACCACATATTTTTATACGGCCAAACGCCTCTTGCCCAATCGAGCACCGTGAAACTGTTCTCTTTTGAAAAATTAAAAAATTCATCTCCGAGAATCACCCTGCCCTCGGTTGGCATACAGTTGATTTTATTTGTGTAAAAGAAACACCCCTCTTTTTCAAACGGCGTTGCGATCGTTATACTTTCGTGATTCGGCAGTCTTTCGCAGATAAAATCTGCGCAGAGTTCGCGGCCTTTGCATTTTCCTTTAAAAAACAGGCGGGTTGAGTTTTTCCGCGCGTCAAAAACAAGAACATTGCCGCCCTGCGAAAATTCAAAGCGGTTTTCCGTGTCGCCGTTCGGATTCATTCTGTGCTTTTTAGGGGTTATAGGTTTAATGCAAACGGTGTCAAATTTTCTTCCGCTTTTTAAATCGACAAAACCGAATGTTGCGCAGCTTGCAAGCGATATATTGAAAAAGTTGATTTGCACCATCTGATTTCCGTTAGAGATTTGATAAAAATCCCATTCCTTCAAACGCATTATGTTTGCCGAAATATTTTGCGGATTGTATTCATACAGATTGCGCCTGCACCATCCGGGAGCGGCAAGATTGCCGTTATTATCAAGCAGCGGTTGTTTTTTTGTAATCTCGTTTTGATTAGTCATAATTTTTACCCTCTGACATATAAAAAAGGTTCAAATAAAACTGCGCATAAATTACGGGCGCTTATTTTTTCTTTGAAATTACCGCGGGAAGAATAACGGGTCGCTCTTCACCGGCGTTCACCATTTGCTCAATCAGCAAATATTTGAGCTCTTGCCTTATTTTTGCGTATTTCGGTGATTTAACAAGATTATGCTTTTCAATGGGATCATTCTTTAAATCATAAAGATAATCCTCAAAATAAGCTCTGCTGCTGTGATGTATATAGCCCACGGGGCTTGTATCCCTAACGGCGTATTTGAATCTTTCGGTTCTTATTGCTCTGCCGCACTGGCTTTCGCTTATCTGCATAAAAACGCATTTTCGCTTTTCTGCGGGATTGTTTATTTGTTTTGTTAAATCAATGCCCATATACTGCGGAGGAATATCTATACCTGCCATAGAAAGAAGAGTAGGCGGCATATCTATAAGGCTTGAAAGGCGTGATTCTTTTTTGCCTCCTTCAAAACCTCCGCCCTTGATTATAAGCGGCGTGTGGCTTGCGCTTTCGTGGCAGCTACGTTTGTATTCGGGATTGCGCGTTTTAAAATGGCTGCCGTGATCGCTTGTGTAAATAATTACAGTGTCGTCGTAAATTCCAAGCTCCTTCAGTTTGTCAACAAGCCTGCCGACGTTGTAATCAAGTCTGTTTATTGCCGAAATGTAATCGGGGTACATTTCTTTGTAATCGCCTTTAAGAAACGTTAAGTCATCGGGAATAGGGTAATCTTTGTAATTTTCTATTGTTTCCTTGTAGCCCTCATAGCAATGCCTGTCGTTTTGGTGATGAGGTTCACGCTGGCTTACAACGGCTTATCCTTGCTGCAATTATCAAGATATTCAAGCGCAAAATCGTTTATGCAGTCCGCGCGGTAACCTTTGAAATCAATTTTGTTTCCGTCGCCGTCAAAAACATAGCCGTCGTAACCGTGCGATGTGAATTCAAGGCAGTCTGCGGCGCGCCAATATTGGTATTCGCCCTGCCTTTCCTTTGGAATTGCCGTTTTTTCGCAGTGAACTCCGATTCCGGGATATCTGTCTGACGCAAGATGCCATTTTCCTATGTATGCTGTTTGGTACCCGGCTTCGTTGAAATATCTCGCAAGCGGCGGAATATCACGCGGAAGAGCCACACCGTTCCAATAGCAGCCCACCTGCGTGGCATACATTCCCGATTGCAAACAGGCTCTCGCGGGTCCGCAAACAGGCTGGCAGGTGAAATTGTTTTCAAACAAAACACCCTCCTCGGCAAGTTTCATCAAATTGGGCGTTACCTTTTCATTAACCGTATCCCATCTCTGCTGATCGGAAAAATAAAAAATAATGTTTTTCTTTTTCATACTTATACCCCCTTATGGTTATGAAACGGCATTGTAAAAATTGACTGCCGCAACAGCGGCAACAACAACTGTAAAAATTGTTTTGATTATTTTTTCACTGCATTTTTTGTTCATTATAGCTCCGATAATGCCGCCCGCAACAGCGCATATTATTGCAACGGCGAGCGTTATAACGCTTACGGAAGGCACAGAATTGCCTATTGCCGTTGTTATAAGTTTTGACAGTTGGCTGAAAAATATAGTGCCAACGCTGTAAACCGCGGCGTCTTTCATACTCATTGAAAAGAACAGCACAAGGAACGCTACGTTTATCGGTCCTCCGCCAACGCCGAGGAAAGAGGCGATAAAGCCGAGAGCAAGACCAACGAGTATTATGCCTGCGGGATTTTTAATCTTAAAGCTTTTTGCGTTTTTAATATTTATGTAAATTACAGACAGCAGAAGCAGCACACCGAGCACAAGCCCTTGTATTCTTTTGAGTTTACTGTTATCAAAAACGCCGAGCATAAAGTTGAAGAGTGACGAACCGGCGACACCGCCGCCAACGGCGCCCAAAGACAAAATCATAATAAACTTAAAGTCTATTTTTGTTTTTGCCCTGATATGCTTAACTGTTGAGATTATGCTCATACTGAACACGGAGCAGGAAGATATAAAATTAACAACCGCAATGCTGTCGTGTCCTATTAAATCGAGCAGAGGCTTAATTATTACACCGCCGCCGAGACCGACAAAAGCACCTAAAAAGGTTGCGCAAAATATTATTACCGAGTAAATTAATTCATACATATTCTTTATTTCTTTTCAATGTAAATACTTCTTGACGGGTAGGCAAATTCAAGACCGATATTTTCAATCATCTCTTTGATTTCAAAATTAAGTTCTTCAACGAATTTGAGATAGACCTCAATATCGGTTAAGCTTACATAACATCTGATTTGAAGATTTAAAGATGAATCGTCAAATTCAGCAAAGCATACTCTCACTGTTTCCGGGAAGACCGGCTCTTTATTTCGGAGAAGTGTTCTTATTTCCTCCTCACATTTCTTAATTGTGTTTGTATCGGCGGAATACACGATGCCGATTTTAAAATCAATAAGCCGTTTTGTGAGCTTTGCGTAATTTGTTATATTTGAATCGGCGAGCGTTGAATTGGGAACAATAATTACCGAGTCGTCAAGCTTTCTTATTCTTGTTGATCTCATGGTGATATCTTCAACAAAACCGCTGAATTCGGGTGTTTCAATCAAATCGCCTGTGTCAAACGGTTTGTCAAAAATTATAACAAAGCCCGAAATCAGATTTTTCAATGAATCCTGGGCGGCAAGCGAAACCGCAAGCCCTCCGACTCCGAGGCCGGTAAGCAGACCGTTTATATTGTAGCCGAGTTCCGAAAGAACCATAACAATAGCTATGCACACAATAATAACTCTCAGTATATTTAAAATGAATTTTGCCGCAACGCTGTTTGCGGTTGCGTTGTTGCTTTTTGCGTTAAAAAAGAGGTTGAGATTATGCGATATGTAGCACAGCACGCCCCAAAAGACGATAAGTATTGAAAATATTTTAAAAGTGTCGGTAACAAACGGTCGGCGGTAATTAACGGAAACGCCTATGTACGCGCCCAGCAAAACAAAGAAAGCGGAAAGAGGTTTCATAAGGCTGTCTTTAAGCGAATCCTTCAGTTCATCCTTTTTAGCGAATATTATTTTGCCGAGAATATTAAGTATCAGTGATGAAATGGTTTTTCTGAGAGCAAAAAATATAAGAAACACAACCGCTCCGATTGCTATATTAATATACGTTGAGTATATGGAATATAAATGAACCAACTTATCCATAAAAACCTCCGTTTCAATCAGACCGTGCAGTAAAAATTGCTTTCCCACGCGGGAATATACGGCGAATGTCTGAAATAAATTTTGTAATTGTCATTGAATTCCCATATTTTAAGGGGCAGAGAAAAAAGATCTTCATTTCTGTGATAAGCGCAGACGTATAACTTTGGAGAATATTTTTCAATCGTTTTTCGGCAGCCGTTAAGCGCGTGAAGCTCAGAGCCCTCAATATCCATTTTCAGCAGAGTGACTCTGCCTTCTATAAGGCTGTCTATATCGCTCACGCGAACAGGAACGCCCTCGGCGGAAAGTTTTGAATTACGCCCCGCTTTTTTGGAAAAAATAAGGGTATCCTTTTTATGCCACGCTCCGAGGTTGTAAAGAGTTATATTATTCATATCCGCGGTGTTTTTAACAAGCTTTTTATAATTTTTTTCATCGGGCTCAAGCGCGTAAATATATGAATATTTGCCTTTTGTAAAATCAGTAAATTCTCTAACGGTGTCTCCGTCATAGGCTCCCATATCAACAATTGTTTCATCTTCACCGAGTTGCAGCAAATCTCGGTAAATATTTGCCTTGATGTTTTCTGTTGATGAAAGAAGATATTCGATTTTTCCGCTGATTTTAAAATTAATTATGTTTTCATAAACCCTTTTGCTTTCGTTATCCGCAAGACGGCTGAAAATAATTTCAAATTTATCCGCGTTCTTTTCAAAATATTCTTTTGTAAACAAGCCTCCGCCCGCAACGGGCACATCGGGCGCAAAAACACGATGGTTTTTGTTCATTTCGCCGATTTTGGCAATCACGTTCGGCAGTCGGGTGGCAAAGCCGAGAACGATGTTGAAATCATCATATTCTCTGCATATCTCGCCGTAGGTTTTCACCTTGTATCCCAAAAAAGACTGACCCCTGACAAATTCGTCGCTCGCGAAAATATCGGATATTTCAACACCGTAATCTTTTAGAACGGAAATGATTTTTTCGGCGCCGTTGCCCATTCCGTATATAACGGTTTTCTTTTTACTTTCGGCGAGCTCCTGCCAAACGCCTTTTTCTTTAATGTTAAGCACAATAAAACTCCGTCTACTTTATTAACTAATTATAACATAAGTTTATTCTCTTTACAAATAATTTTAAAAAGTATATAATATCCAAAAATAAATTTTTATTACGGAGGTTTGAGCCTTTATGGCTGGCAATCTATTAAGACGGTTTAAAAAGAATTCAACCGAGGAGGAAATAAAACAGCTTGTTGACGAAGATGAGGAAGTGGGCGAGCTTGAAGTTTCCCAAAGACAGATGATAAATAATGTCTTTCAGTTTGATGATTTAAACGCCGGAGATATTATGACTCACAGAACGGATATAGAGGCCGTTGATTGCGAAGCGTCGTTCGCGGATGTTGCGGCTCTTGCAATAAAGGAGGGCTTTTCGCGTATTCCTGTTTACGATGAAGATCTTGATAACATTGTGGGCATAATATATGTTAAGGATTTGCTCAAATTTATAGGCACACAGATTTCCGAGGATGAAAATTTAAAGGATTATATTCGAGCGCCGCTGTTCGTTCCCGAAACAATTGCAATCGGAAAGCTGTTTGCAAAAATGACGGAAACAAGAATTCAGCTTGCCATAGTTGTTGACGAATACGGCGGCACAGCGGGTCTTGTTACAATGGAGGATATTCTTGAAAGCATAATGGGAAATATCCGCGATGAATACGACGACGAGAAAGAGGAAATAGAAAAGATAGACGAGCATACCTACACATTTGACGGCGGCACCGATATAGAGGATGTGAGCAATATACTCGGCGTTTCTGTTCCCGAGGGCGATTACGATACAATCGCGGGATTTGTTATTAACCTTCTCGGCTATCTTCCCACGGGCAAAGAGGAAAAACCGCCGACAGCGGAATTCAAAAACATAATCTTTACCGTTTTAAAGGTTGAGGAGAGAAGAATAGAACTGATTAAGGCAGAGATAAATTGATGACGGAAGAAATTATACGTTTCAGCTCAATGGAACAGGCGGCAAGCCTTTTCGGTTCGGGCGATGAAAATATAAATTTAATAGAAAAAGAGTATAACGTTTCCGTTATCAGCCGCGGCAGTGATATAAAAATCGTGGGCGATGAAGAAAACGTTTCCCATGCCGTAAGAGCGCTTAACAGTCTGCTTGCCCTTATAGATAAGGGAGAGGCTCTCTCGGAGCAAAATGTGCGTTATGCTTTCAGTCTTGTCAGCGAGGGAAATGAAGACAAAATCACCCTGATGAGTTCAGATTCAATATGCATTTCCGCCAAAGGGCGTCCAATCAAGCCAAAAACGCTCGGTCAGAAAAAATATTGCGAATCAATAGACAATAATACCGTCACTTTCGGAATCGGTCCGGCGGGCACAGGTAAAACGTATCTTGCCGTTGCAATGGCGGTAACCGCGTTTAGGGCTAAAGAAGTAAACAAAATCATATTGACTCGCCCCGCTGTTGAGGCGGGTGAAAAGTTAGGCTTTCTTCCCGGTGATTTGCAGAGCAAGGTTGATCCCTATTTACGCCCGCTTTATGACGCTCTTTTTGATATGCTCGGAGCCGAAAATTTTCAGCGCTGCCAGGAGAGAGGAAGTATTGAGGTCGCGCCTCTTGCGTATATGAGAGGCAGAACTCTTGACGACAGTTTTATTATTCTTGACGAGGCTCAAAACACAACGTCGGAACAGATGAAAATGTTTTTAACAAGGCTTGGCTTTAATTCAAAAATGGTAATTACGGGCGATATCACGCAAATAGATTTGCCTGACGGTAAAAAATCGGGGCTTAAAAGGGTTATACGGATTTTAAAAAATGTTGACGATATAGCAATCTGCAAATTTACTCAAAAGGATGTGGTTCGTCACAAACTTGTTCAGGATATAATCAAGGCATATGAAAAATACGAAAACGAGGAACAAAAGCAATGAGTTTAGTTAAGGTTATTATTTCAAACGACCAAAAAAGCGTTAAAATTCCCTCCGGCATAAGGCTTTTGATACGTCGCTGCTGCCACGCGGTGTTGGAACTTGAAAATTTTGAGGGTTTGGCTGAGGTTTCCGTTAGATTTGTTGACAACGAGCAGATAAGGCAGCTTAACAATACATACCGCAACATTGACAGGGAAACAGATGTGCTTTCTTTTCCGCTCGGTGAAAACGGTGAATACGATATAAATTACGACACCGGCGCGAAAATGCTGGGCGATATCGTTATTTCTATGGAAAAAGCATTTGAACAGGCGGAGCTTTACAATCATCCGCTCAGGAGAGAAGTTGGTTTTCTGACTGTTCATTCAATGCTGCATCTTTTGGGCTACGATCACGAGGTGGACGGCATTGAAGAAGTGAGAATGAGGGAAAAGGAAGAAACGGTTTTGACCCATATCGGATTGAAAAGAGACAGCAGTTATTATATGGGAGAGGTGTAATGACCAAAACCGCATTTATAGCCATTGTGGGCAAACCAAACGTTGGTAAATCTTCGTTGCTGAACAGAATCCTCAGCGCAAAGGTTGCAATAGTATCTCCGAAGCCGCAGACAACGCGCACTAAAATTATGGGCGTGCTCACTTCGGGAGAAACGCAGCTTGTTTTTACAGATACGCCGGGATTTCACAAGCCCCACAACAAATTGGGGGAATATATGAACACCGCCGTGGGAGACAGCATAGGCGGAACGGATGCCGCTCTTTTTGTTGTTGAGCCGAGAGGTGAGCTTAATGAAAAAGAGCTTGAACTGATTGAAAAATTTAAGCAGGAGCGCCTAAAGGTTATTCTTGCCATCAATAAAATTGATTTGATCAAGGATAAAAAGGAGCTTTTGTCGAGAATTTTATATCTCACCAAAATGTATAATTTCAACGCGACGGTGCCCGTATCGGCAGAAAACGGCAGAGGAATTGACGAGCTGACAGACGAGATGAAAGCTCTCGCGTTTGAAAGTCCTCATTTTTTCCCCGACGACACTTTAACTGATCAGCCCGAAAGGCTGCTTGCCGCGGAGATTATAAGAGAAAAAATCCTTCGCCTTATGGATAAGGAAATACCGCACGGTGTTGCGGTTTCAATAGAAAAAATGCGCGAACGTGAGGATAAGGAAATTCTTGATATAGACGCTGTGATTTATTGCGAGCGCGAATCGCATAAAGGTATGATTATCGGAAATTCCGGCTCAATGCTTAAAAAGATTTCAACAGGCGCGCGACTTGATTTAGAGAAATTTTTTGAAATAAAAGTTAATCTTCACACATGGGTTAAGGTTAAAGAAAACTGGCGAAACAGAGAGGGTCTGATTCACAACTTCGGATTGGATTAAACTGGCACAAATTATATATGCCGCCATAGGATAAACTAAAAACGGCGGTGATAATATGCTGGATGAAAATTGGGTGAATTTCACCCAAACAGGAAATATATTAGAATATTTGAAATACAGAAATAACGAGAAAAATTTAAAGGCGGAAAATAATGCGCAGAACAACAAAGGGGCTTGTGATAAGGGAACAGACGATAGGGGAGAGTGACCGTTTAGTTACTCTCCTTACTGCTGATTTTGGACTGATTCGAGCGTTTGTGCGCAAGGCAAAGCAGATAAAAAGCAGGCTGAATTCGGCAACCGCTCTTTTTGCATACAGTGATTTCAGCCTCTATATGGGCAAGGACGCTTTTGTGGTTGACGACGCGTCACCGATCGAGGTTTTTTTCAATTTAAGAAAGGATATAGAAAGGCTTGCTCTTGCGCAGTATCTTGTTCAGCTTGCGTATGAAATGGGAGATGAAGAACGGCCGCAGGAGGAGCTTTTAAGGCTCACTCTCAATTCACTTCATCTGCTCTGCAAAGGGGAAAAAAGCCTGAGCCAAATAAAGGCGGTTTTTGAATTCCGCGTGCTTTCACTCGGCGGATATATGCCCGATATTTTGGCTTGCGGCAACTGCGGTACATATGAAACAGAGATGATGTATTTTGATGTGCCGGAGGGCAAAATTTACTGCCGAAACTGCCCGAAGGCGGGTGCGGATTTACTGCCGAAAAACGTTATTACCGCCGTTAGATTTATCTGCCTTACAGAGTCTAATAAAATATTCAGCTTCAGCCTAAGCGATGAAAATCTGAAATTACTTTCCGATATAGCCGAAAAGTATGCAATGTCACGCGTTCAGCGAAGACTGAGCGCACTTGAATTTTATAAAGGATTAAAGTGATGAACAAACATTACGAAACGCTTGAATTAAATATTGTGCTTGATTTGCTTGCCGCGGAAACCTCATGCGAAGATGCGGCTGACCTTGCGCGCTCAATTACGCCTTTTTCTGATATTAACGAGGCAAATAATTTGCTTGCGCAGACAAGTGACGCGCTCTCTCTTTTGGACAGATTCGGCGCTCCGTCTTTTTCAGGACTTAAAAATGTTAACAACGCGCTGCGCAGAGCGGCTGCCGGAGGAATGCTTAACACAACCGAATTGTTAAGAATAGCAAATACTCTCCGTGCTTTTCGCTCGTTGTACGAATGGTACGGTCATTGCTCCGGCGTTAACACAAGCCTTGATTTCTTTTTTGACGGAATAACCGTTAATAAATATCTTGAAAGCAAGATTTTTACCGCGATTATCAGCGAAGAAGAAATTTCGGACAAAGCGTCTGACGAGCTCTTTGAAATAAGAAGAAAAATACGCGCAAAAACAACTTCCGTGCGTGAAAAGCTCGATTCCGTAATACGCAGCCCGCATTATCAGAAAATTTTGCAGGAGGCAATAATAACTCAGCGCAACGGCAGATATGTTGTGCCCATAAAGGCGGAAAACAGAGCGGATATGCCCGGACTTGTTCACGACACGTCATCCTCAGGAGCAACAGTGTTTATTGAACCCGTTTCCGTGGTTGAGGCAAACAATGAAATCAAGGTGCTTGAGGGTAAGGAACGTGATGAAATACAGAGAATTCTTATGGAACTCTCGGTTGAATCGGGAAATTTTGCAGACGGCATAATTCAGTCTTATAACAGTGCCGTTATGTTAAACTTAATTTTTGCCAAGGCACATTTGGCGCATAAAATGAACGCGTCAATGCCGATTTTGAACAACGATGGTATAATTGAGCTTAAAAATGCGCGCCATCCGCTCTTAAATCCTAAAACCGTTGTGCCTACAAATATAAGACTCGGAGAGAATTTTGACACGCTTGTGATAACGGGACCGAATACGGGAGGAAAAACAGTTTCTCTTAAAACACTCGGTCTGTTTACACTTATGGCAATGTGCGGCTTGTTTATACCGGCGTCCGAATATTCGCGTGTTTCCGTTTTCAAAAATGTTCTTGTTGATATCGGTGACGAGCAGAGTATTCAGCAGAGCCTTTCAACGTTCTCATCTCATATGGTGAATATTATAGGTATTATGAAATCGGCTGATGAAAATTCACTTGTGTTGATTGACGAACTCGGCGCCGGTACCGACCCTGTAGAGGGAGCGGCTCTCGCGGTTGCTATTATTGAAAATCTTCGCTCAAAAGGCGCAAAAATCGCCGCAACTACCCATTATGCGGAGCTAAAGGCTTATGCTCTTGAAACGAACGGGGTCAGTAACGGCTGCTGTGAATTTGATGTTGACACGCTTCGCCCAACATATAAATTACTTATCGGTGTTCCCGGCAGGTCAAACGCTTTTGCCATTTCAGAGCATCTCGGAATGGAAAAATCGGTCGTTGATGCCGCAAGAAATATTGTAAGCTCCGAGAATCGAACGTTTGAGAATGTTCTTGATAAGCTTGAAAGCGCAAGAGCTCAGCTTGAAATCGAAAAAGAAAAGGCTGAAAAAGCAACGCAGGCCGCAAATAAAATGAGATCAAAGGCTCAGAGTGAAAAAGATAAAATGCAGCGCCTTATTGCCGAAGAAACAGAAAAGGCGCGCCGAGAGGCGGAAAAAATCATAAATTCGGCAAGGCGTCAGAGCTCTGATTTTCTTCTTCGGCTTGAAATGATGAAAAAGGAGGCAAATGCCGCAAACGCTACGGATATTGCAAGAAAAACAAGGCGTGAAATCAAGAATCGTCTCGGTGAAATGGAAGAAATTGTAAACCCGCGCGAAATTGCCGATAACTGGGATGATAATTACAAGCTGCCGCGGCCGGTAGTAAAAGGCGACAGTGTAATTATAAGGGGAATAGGCGAAGGCGAAGTGCTTGAGGTCTCGGAAAATAAAGTGCTCGTGCAGTCCGGGATGCTGAAAACTCGTGTTAAAATGGGCGATTTAATATTAACCGAAAGAAAAGAAAAGCATAAAACCGACCGTCATACGACTGTTCAGAGAACCACATCAAGAGCAGATGCGGACGTTAAAACGGAAATAGATTTAAGAGGGCAAACGGCAGATGAGGCAATAGCGAACCTGAACCTTTTTATAGATAAATGCGTTTTAAATAATATAGGAGAAATCCGAATTATTCACGGCAAGGGCACGGGAGCACTCAGAAGCGCCGTTCAGCTTGAGCTTCGCTCTCACCCGAACATAAGGAAGTTCCGCCTCGGCGTTTACGGCGAAGGCGAAAACGGAGTAACAATCGCAGAGCTTAAATAAAAAAATGACCGAGTAAATTCCGCTCGGTCATTTTTTTATATTGTTTTGCTATAAGCATGAACCCCCGGTTTTACCGGGGGGAAAAGAGGTTAAAAGCATGATAAAAAAGAATGGAAATAATGAAATAAAAACATTATCTCACTTAACATACAGGTGTCAGTATCATATGGTGTTTGTGCCAAGGTATCGCAGAAAAGACAACGAATATTTTTATGCAACACATAAATTTTATTCATTTGATGACTTCAAAAAAACAACTTGCTGTTCACAACAGAAAGTACAATAATTTCCCCATGTGTCCTCTTAATTGGAAATCTCCTAATGATTATATTATTGCTTTTATCAATTACGGTCAGGTTTTCTAATTTTGTAACACATCATTGACAAACCTACAGCATATGAAATACAAAACAGAAACTTTTTTTCATAGTCATTTTGCACAAAAGTCTTGACATAGGGCTATATATAGGTTATTATTCATTTATAGTAACAAAATGTTGCTCTTTTACATTACCATTTTAACGAAAAAATCACGCCAAATCCAAAATGGGTTAGCGTGATTTTCTACTATACTTATACTATTCAATTGTTTAAAAATATTTATTATATTAAGAAAAGGAACATATAATGAAAATTGAAATTAACAAAATTACTGACATACTCAAAAGTAATGATGAATTTGAAATCTACACCCATAAAAATCCCGACGGTGATGCTGTTGCGTCTGCTTTTGCCCTTGCAATGGTTTTACAGAGCTTAGACAAAACAGCATCTGTTAAATGCTGCGACCCTTTTCCTGAAAAATTCAATTATTTAATTCAGGATTTTAAAAATGACAATCTGGAAAATCCAATTTTGGTTGGAGTTGATATTGCAGGAATAGGCAGGCTTGGCGATTACAGCGATAAAAATATAACAGTCTGTATCGACCATCATTCCTCCAACAAATGCGAAATTGAAAATACTTATCTGGAGGAAAACGCTGTTTCGTGTTCACTGATTCTTTATAAAATATTTAAATATATGGAAATTGAAATTCCTAAAAGTGTGCTTGAATTAGTTTTTGCAGGTATTGTAACAGACAGTTCCTGCTTTCAGCTTTCTTCAACCAATGCAGAGGCTTATGCCATAACGGCTGAATTAGCTGATAGAATTGATACCCACAGTATTATCAATAATATTTTTTTGTCAAAAGATAAAAACGAATTGAAAGTTGAACAGGAACTGCTCAAAAGCTTTTCATATCATAACAACGATCAGCTCGTTATCGCTTACCTGAGAAATGAAACAATAAGTCTTATTGGTAAAAACAATACCGGCGGACTGTCAGCAATCGTAATGAAATCTACCGGTATAAAATTAGGCGTAACAATTCTTGAAAAAACGCCAAATATTTTCAATTTGTCATTCAAATCATCTTATTTTGATGTATCTGTCATTGCCAGTACATTCGGAGGAGGCGGTCACGAAAACTCAGCAGGAGCTATTGTTGAAACCAATAATCTTAATGAATTAATTAAAAATATTATTATACACGCAAACAAATTATACAAATTTTCGTAATTAAAATTGTTGAATATAAATATAAACTAAAGTCAATGTTATTAATTAAAAAGGAATGAACAGCCATATTTACACGGCTGTGCATTACCTTTGTTTTTTGCTATATTTTTAATTACATACTCACAGAGTATGAGGCAGGTCTGATAGCACAGCTTTCTGACCTGCTTTGTTATAGTGATTAAAAAACGCACAACCTTATGTAGTGTGAGATAAGATATTTTGTCCCACAAATTGTGTCAATATTTTTCAATAAAATTTTATAAAAAAAATTATCGCTTTTTATCTTGACTTATTAACTGAGCTTGAGTATAATATCACTTGCTGTAAAGATTAAATACTTTACACACAATGCTGATTAATCAGAGGGGGATAGTAGTGGCAAAGAATTTGGAAGTATCTTTTCTTCTTGATTTTTACGGCGAAATGCTCACAAAAAAGCAACACGATTTTCTTGTTTACTATTATGATGAGGATTTATCCCTTTCGGAAATTGCGGAAAACGAAGGAATTACCAGACAGGGCGTAAGAGACGCTATCAAAAGAGCCGAAAATCAGCTTTTTGATATGGAAAACAGGCTCGGTTTTGCAAAGCGGTTTTCAGAAATGAAACAGGGTCTTGAGGATATTAAGGAATGTGCCGAAATTATAAACGATTATAATTTGAATCACGGGCTTTCCAAGGAAATTTCGTATAACGCAGTCAGAATCAAAACGATTGCCGATATGCTCGGCGAATAAAGAAACTATTAAGCAGGGAGTTGATTACCGTTGGCATTTGAGGGTCTTTCGGAAAGACTTGAAAATTCTTTTAAAAAACTTCGTGCCAAGGGCAAATTAACCGAGGCAGACGTTAAGGAAGCAATGCGCGAGGTTCGCCTTGCTCTGCTTGAGGCGGATGTAAACTATAAGGTTGCCCGCGATTTTACAAAAGACGTAACAGACCGTGCCGTGGGTGAGGATGTAATGGAATCTCTCACTCCTGGTCAAATGGTTATTAAAATCGTCAATGAGGAATTGACTAAGCTTATGGGCGGCACGGAAAGCCGCCTTGCCATTGCGAATCATCCGCCCACAGTTGTTATGATGTGCGGTCTTCAGGGTTCGGGTAAAACTACTCACAGCGCAAAGCTGGCTCTTAAATTGAAAAAAGAAGGCCACAGGCCTATGCTTGTTGCTTGTGACGTTTATCGTCCGGCGGCTATCAAGCAGCTTCAAGTGGTGGGCGAGCAGGCAGGAGTGCCCGTGTTTGAAATGGGAACGGAAAACCCTGTTAAAATTGCCGAAGAGGCGGTTAAATACGCAAAAGACCACGGCAACGACTATGTGTTTCTTGATACGGCGGGTCGCCTTCACATAGATGAAACGCTTATGCAGGAGCTCACAAATATTCGTTCAACGGTACACCCTAACGAAATACTTCTTGTTATTGACGCAATGACAGGTCAGGACGCAGTTAATGTTGCAAAGAGCTTTAACGAAACGCTTGGAATAGACGGCGTTATTTTAACAAAGCTTGACGGAGACACAAGAGGCGGCGCCGCGCTTTCGGTAAGAGCGGTTACAGGCAAGCCGATTAAATTTGTGGGAACAGGCGA
>CANRMJ010000040.1 GCA_947631705.1 uncultured Clostridia bacterium | reverse complement strand
ATTTTTCATAAATCCTTATTTTATAAGGGTTTGCGAGATTATTTACCACAACAGTTTTTGTATTTCTTCCCACTTCCGCAAGGACACGGTTCATTAACGCCTATTTTCTTTTTTACTTTATTACAATATCTTTGTCCTCTCCATGAGATAAAACTGTTACCAATTTTCTCGTGATGAAGAGTTTTCCAAACAAATTCAGGTAAACCCCCATTTACTAATGAGGTTATTCCATCCACATTATAATCCACATAACAAACAAAGTTGCTATTATTAGATAGCAATTCTTTGTTTGTTCTTTCATCATTTCGGTATACATTCATATATATTGAATCTGCTTCCATTTCACCATTCTTGTGATGTAATGTTGGAGAATCAACATTTTTTAATTGTTTTAACCAGTCTAAAGCACTATTTATTATTTCTAATATGTCTTTCTTATCAACAACATCACCAATGAACAAGCTACACCTTAATCTTTTTCTATTCTCAAGACTTGAATCAGATATATTATTTATAAAATATCTATCACTCACATAATTAGGAAACATAAAATACTTAATCTCTTGTAAATCAATATTCTCAGTTGAAGGGTTCCAAAGCATAACATTTTTGTCCTCTATTGCCTTTTGATATACATCCGACATTTCGTATTTTCTTTCTAAAATTCCTTTTATTTGGTCATTCGTAAGTATAAACCATCCACCTTGTAGTCTTTCACCACTAATACCTATTAAATACTTTTTGAAATCACAATGATAACTATAAACTATTGACAATAAAACAAATGATAATTGACTAAGAAATCCTCTGTCATAATTTTCAACAACTATATCCATATTCAATTGTTTATTATCGCTTAAACCATAAATACATTTAAAACGAACATCAGGTTTACTTAGCTTCATTGATAAATATTGATATGATAAGTAACTATCATCATTTAAATTTATCTGTATCAAACTATGGTATTTATTCAAAAAGTAAGTTATAGACAAAATTAAACTACTCGATAAGTCATATATATTGTTTATTAAATTTTCAAACTCATATTCTTTTAACTCAATATTCTTTAACTGCCGATTGCTTGAATAAATGAAATTTAATTTTTTCCCATTTTCATGAAATATTACTTTTCCATGATTTATAGCATTGCGAATGGAAACATTAAGATTTCCAAGCACAAAATCCCAACCATTTGATTGCAACATTTCACATAAAGGGTATAATAGTGACATATTTGAATAATCTTTGCTAAATGTTTGATCAATTAACTTTGCCAAAAATCTATATAAATTTGATAAACATCCTTCTGCAAGAGAAACATATGTTGGTATTCTATATTGTCTATTTTTAATTTCAGAAGAAAAATTTAACTGAGAAAAATCATTTATTACTTCTGTTATTTGTTCATATGTGTTTAGTCCCATGAAATAACATTCCATCATCTCTTCACTAATAATAATTGTTTTATTATCGTTAATCAGTTGATCAAATTTATCTATAGTTTTGGAAAAAACATCTTTATCAAAGTATTTACACGGAATTTTCATAAATATATCATAAAATACACAAATAAATTCACTTTCTATATTTTCTAATTTTCTATTAGTAAATTTATAGAACATTTTTTGTATATCAGCAATTTTACTATCGCCAAATTCGTTAGTATTAAAATACTTATATTTAAATGTATTTAAAAAATTAATTTCAAACATTAATCGTCCTCATTCCTCAATTGCCCCAATATTTATAATTCATACCATATTATAACACACTTCCATACAAAATAATAGAATCACATATTTGTATTCAACATAATTAAATGTATTTTGGAAATAGTTTAACTTAAGCACTGTCTGTAAAGTGTCTGCACTTTTGTTGGCAAGGTTTGGCTGTTTTGTGTAGTTGAAATTTTGAATTAGTGGCACATTGGTGTCACACATGTGTCTCATTTCAAAGAAAAACAAAATAAAAAAACACCTTCTCAGGTGCAAAAATGTGCCAAAAGGCGAAAAATAATGGACAATTCGTTGCCGAATTGTCCAATCTGGCAGAGGTATAAGGATTCGAACCTTAAATGACGGAGTCAGAGTCCGGAGTGTTACCGTTACACTATACCTCTATATCTATATTTATATTTATATCAACTATATCATTTTTGCGCTTTCTATTATAACTTATAGGTTGCATTTGTCAAGCAAAATTTTAATATATTGTAAAATTTATTTTATCGCTTTAACATTATTGTTTTTAAGTTGGCGTTATTGTATAATATTACATTATTAAAATTATTTCGGGGGTTTGATTTTGAGAATTCTTGCCGTTGGCGATGTTGTTTCAAAACAGGGCTGCGATTATTTGATGAAAACGTTGCCCGCGCTGAAAAAGGATTACGGCGCCGATATTGTGATTGTAAACGGTGAAAACGCGTCTGTGGGAAACGGTATAACGCCGCGCGACGCCGATTTTATTTTTAGCTGCGGAGCAGACGTTATCACGCTTGGAAATCACGGACTGCGAAAAGCGGAAATTTACAATTATCTTGATGAAAACGAATATATAATCCGCCCCGCGAATTTTCATAAATCCGCTCCCGGACGCGGAATGACGATTATAGACAAAGGCTATATTTTAGCCGCGGTTATTAATCTTCAGGGCGCTGTTTACTTTGACCCGATACGCAATCCTTTTGAGGCAGCGGATGAGCTAATTGCGCAAGCCCGAAAAGAGGGCTGCCGTGTGATAATAATAGATTTTCATGCCGAGGCAACGAGCGAAAAACGTGCCATGGGATTTTACGTGGACGGCAGAGTTTCAGCCATATTCGGCACTCATACTCACGTTCAGACCTCAGACAATCAGATCCTTCCGAACGGAACGGGTTATATAACCGATTTGGGAATGACGGGTCCCGTTAATTCGGTTTTGGGAGTTTCAGCAGAGCTTTCCGTTCAGAGAATGAAAACAGGTTTGCCTGTGAAATTTAAGGCTGCCGACGAACCGTGCGCAATTGAAGGCTGCCTGTTTGATATAGACAACAAGACGGGTCGTGCAACAGACGTTAAAATTTTCAGGAGGTAAAAATGTCTAAAAGAATAACGCTGATTTTTTTGTGCGCCGTGATTGTTATCGGTATGTTTTCGGCCTGTTCATCTCAAACCGCCGAGCCTGAGCAAACCACCGAGGCGGTTACAAAGCAGAGCAATTATATACCTACCGACGACACGACGTTTAAGCTGTGCTACACACAGTCTGACAGTCTGAATCCGTTTGAATCGGTTACGCTTAACAATCAAATTATTTCGCAGCTTATATGTGAAAGCCTGTTTGATATAGACGATAATTTTTACGCGAGCCCAAACATTGCCGCCGAATACAAATATACGGATTCCGATGTGCTGGAGGTTACAATTCCGGCGGGGCTTAAGTTTTCAGATGACTCTCCGCTAACTGCCGACGATGTTGTTTACTCTTTTGAAAAGGCGGCAAAGTCGCCGTATTGGGGGAACGCTTTGGGCGGAATCTCATCTTGCGGCGCTGAATCCGATACTGTGATAAGATTTAATTTAAGTTATCCCAACCCCTATGCCCACAATCTGCTGATTTTCCCCATAATCAGCACGGAGAGTGACGAAAACGGCAATCCTGTGGGCAGCGGAAGATATTATTTCGCGAACGAAAACGGCGAAACGGTGCTGAAGGCAAGGCAAACAAACGATTTCGCTCCGCATATCACAACAATTCATCTTGAAAACATAACTTCGCTTGAATCCATAGATAATGCCGTGAACATAGGCAATATCAGCTTTGCTTTTCGCGATTTGAGCAGTGATTCCTCAAGAAAAATCACATCAGATAAAAAGCTCGTAAATATGAATAATCTTGTTTATATAGGAGCAAATAATAAGAGCGGGATAACGTCTGACCCGTATATCAGGCGCGCTGTTTCGCTTGCGGTTGACCGTGAAACGCTTGTTAAGAGCGCATACGGCGGCTTTGCGCTGACCGCCCAAACTGTTTTCAATCCAAAATCAGAGCTTTCATCTGCCGCAATTTTTTCCGAAAAAGCGGATTTAAACGCGGCAAAACAGGCAATCGCGCAGAGCGGCAGAAACGATTTATCGATTTCTCTGCTTGTGAATTCAGACAACGCAGACCGTGTATCATGCGCAAAGCTTGTAAAGCAGCAGCTTGAAGCGGTCGGATTTTCGGTTAATTTAGTTACCGAGGATTCGTTTGACAGATATATTCAGCGTGTTCAGAATGAAAATTTTGATTTGTATATCGGCGAAATCAAACTGCCGCCCGATATGTCTTTGAGCAGCTTTTTAGGCAGCGGGGGCGCGGCGGCTTACGGTATAAACACTTCGGAAAGCAAAACAACCGAGGCATATGAAAAATATATGAGCGGAGAAACGGAGCAAGGCGGGTTTTTGCTTGCTTTCACAGAGGAAACGCCCTTTATACCTCTGCTTTTCAGGCGCGGTATGATATGCTATTCAAAGGCGATGAACGGAGATATGCAGGGCACCGCGAACGATTGCTTTGCGAATATAGAGGACTGGTATTTCAAAACCGAATGAAATGTTTTTTGCCAATTCGCCGCCATACTTGATTAAATATGGAAAATATATTATAATATTTGCACATAACCGCATTTAATCCGTTTTAACAGGAGGTAATTTATGGTTAAATTTGAAAATCCAAACGGATATATTGAAATTACCAACAATTATTTTGAAAAGTTGGTGGGCAAGGCCGCCCAGTCTTGCTTCGGGGTTACGGGTATGGTTAATTCCAACCCGATACAAAGTTTAAAATCAATGATAAAAAGCCGTGCCGACGGAGATAATTCGGGTCAGGGCGTTATTGTTAAAAGCGTCAACGGTTCGCTTGTTATAGATTTGCATATTTCCGTTTCATACGGAGTTAATATTTCCGCAATAGCAGACAGCATCACGAATAAGGTAAGATACACGGTTGAAACCGCAACCGACCTTAAAGTTTCCAAAGTAAACGTATTTGTGGACGCGATTAATTAAAGGGGATTGTTCTGAATGATTACAGGTAAAATGTTTCGTGACGGAATAATTTCCGCATCAAATAATATTGCCAACAGCAGGCAGTCGGTAGACGCTCTTAACGTTTTTCCCGTGCCTGACGGCGACACCGGCACAAATATGAGTATGACCATCGGCGCGGCAGCCAAGGAAATGGCGGTTTTGCCCGATGACTGCACTCTTGAGGAAGCGTCATCGCGCTGCGCTTCGGCTTTGCTGAGAGGGGCAAGAGGTAACAGCGGCGTTATACTTTCGCTTATTTTCCGTGGATTTTCCAAAACGTTCAAAGGCTCTGTTGAGGCAGACGGAAAAACTGTTGCGAGAGCGTTTTCCGAAGGCGTTGACGCCGCGTATAAAGCTGTTATGAAGCCCACGGAGGGCACGATTTTAACAGTTATACGCAAGGCGGCGGAGGCTGCCGAGGAGATGGCAGACACGGTTAACGACCCGATGGAGGTTTGCTTTGCCGCGCTTGTTGCCGCAAAAGAGGCGCTTGCCGAAACGCCGGAACAGCTGCCGGTGCTTAAAAAGGCAGGCGTTGTAGACGCGGGCGGGCAAGGTCTTGTACTTATTTTGCAGGGCTTTGAAAGCGTATTCGACCATGAGGCGATAGTTCAGCCGCTTGAGGGAAGCAAGGTAGAGACTGTTTCTCAGCCCGACAAGAGCGCTGTTGCGGGAGCGTCCGGCGATATCAAGTTCGGCTACTGCTCGGAATTTCTTATAGAAAAAGCGGAAAACGCAAAAGAAAAGGATCCCGTTAAGCTTCGCGCATTTCTTGAATCAATAGGCGACTGCGTTGTTGTTGTTGACGACAATGAGATAATCAAGGTTCACGTTCATTCAAATCAGCCGGGAACCGTTATTCAGTCCGCGTTAAAATACGGGCAGCTTATAAATATCAAGATAGATAATATGCGTTATCAGCACAGAAACGCAAATGTTGGTGTTAAAGAGGGTGAAATTCCCGTATTGCCCAAGGCGGAGCCGATAAACGATTACGGTTTTGTTGCGGTTTGCGCCGGCGAGGGATTAACAGAGCTCTTTAAGGATATCGGCACCGATATAGTTGTCAGCGGCGGGCAGACGATGAATCCGTCCACAGATGATATTCTCGGCGCGATCATGGCAACTCCGGCAAAAACCGTGTTTGTTTTGCCGAACAATAAAAATATAATTATGGCGGCAGAGCAGGCGATTCCTCTTGCCGAGGGCAGAGATGTTCGTGTGCTCAGAACGAAAACGATTCCGCAGGGAATTTCCGCAATGCTTATGTTTGATGAAAGCAGCGACGCTGATTTTAACCAGATGAGCATGATGGAGGCTGCCGAAAATGTAAGCACCGCTCAAATCACCTTTGCCGCGCGCGACAGCGAGATAGACGGCAGACCCGTTAAGCAGGGCGAAATTATGGGGCTTTGCGACGGAAAGATAAGATATGTGGGCAAGGATATTACCGACATTGCGTTTAAATCAGCAGACAGATTAATCAGAAAAAAACAGGGCAGCATTGTAACCTTGATTTACGGTGAAGACGCTAACGAGGAAATGGCGCAGGAGCTTTCAGACAGGCTGAAGGAAAAATACGATGAAGAGCCCGATATAAGCATTGTTAACGGCGGGCAGCCGATTTATTACTTCATCATTTCGGTGGAATAAGATGTTAACTTTAAGCAGCGATATTAAATATATCCGTGGCGTAGGTGAAAAAAGAGCCGAGCTTTTTAACAAGCTCGGCATTTTTGACGTGCGTTCTCTGCTTGGATTTTATCCGAGAAAATATCAGGATTGGTCGCGGGAAATGACGGCTGCCCAATGTGAAAGCGGCGAAAACGCCTGCATAAGAGCAACGCTGATTTCCCCCGTGCGCGAGCATTTAATCAGAAAGGGAATGACTGTTTATAAATGCAGCTTTACAGACGGCGAAACAACGATTCGCGTAACACTTTTCAACAATAAATATCTTGCCAAATCGCTCCGTCAATATAAAGAATATGTGCTTTTCGGCAGAATAGACAAAAAGCTGACCTTTGCCGAGATGAGTGCGCCTAAAATAGAGGACGCGGAAAAGAATATAGGGATTCACCCCATATATCCGTCAACCGAGGGACTTAACTCAAACGCAATAGGAAAAACAGTTAAAAGCGCTCTTGATTCAATTGGCAAAATCGCGGAAACGCTTGATACGGATTTTCGTCTGAAATACGGTCTTGTTTCGCTTGATTTTGCGATAAGGCAGATTCATTTTCCCGATGATTTTGAAAAGCTCGAAAAGGCGAGATACCGTCTTATTTTTGAAGAACTGCTTATACTTCAGCTTGGTCTTTTAAAGCTCAAAGGAAAAAAGAAAACAGAAACGCGCGCAAAAATCGGCAGAGATTATACAGAAGAATTTTATTCCCTTTTGCCATTCACCCCAACAAACGCTCAGAAAAGAGCAATAGCGGAGTGCGTTTCCGATATGAGCGGAGAATACGCTATGAACAGACTTGTTCAGGGCGATGTGGGCAGCGGAAAAACAGCCGTTGCGGCGGGCGCGGTGTTTACGGCGATTAAAAACAGTTTTCAGTGTGCCCTTATGGCGCCGACGGAGATCCTTGCGGTTCAGCACGCGCAAACGATTTCAAAAATGCTGGCGCCGGCAGGCATTAAAACAGAATTGCTGACAGGCAGCACTCCCGCAAAAGAAAAGCGTTTGATAAAGGAGCGCCTCGCAAACGGAGAAACCGACCTTGCAATCGGAACGCACGCACTGATACAGAATGACGTTGAATTTAAAAAGCTCGGTCTGGTGATTACAGATGAGCAGCACAGGTTCGGAGTTAATCAGCGCGCAAGCCTTGCAATGAAAGGGCTCGGCGCACACACGCTCGTTATGAGCGCAACTCCGATACCGCGCACGCTTGCGCTTATGATTTACGGAGATCTTGATATTTCCGTGCTTGACGAGATGCCCGCGGGGCGGAGGCAAATCAGAACCGATATTGTTGATTCACGGTATCATGCGAGAATATATGAATTTGTTAAAAAAGCCGTTGGCAGGGGCGAACAGGCATATATTGTCTGCCCATTGGTTGAGGAGGGCGAAAGCGATTTGCTCCCCGCCGTTCAGTATGCCGAAAAGCTTTCGGAAACCGCTTTTCGGGGAATAAATATTGCCCTTTTGCACGGAAAAATGAAAGCGGCTGAAAAAGAGAGCGTTATGAACGCGTTTGTTCGCGGCGACGTTAAAATCCTTGTTTCAACAACTGTAATAGAGGTTGGCGTTGACGTTGCGGCGGCAACCGTTATGGTTATAGAAAACGCCGAACGTTTCGGACTTTCACAGCTTCATCAGCTGAGGGGCAGAGTCGGAAGAGGAACGGCACAGTCTTATTGTATTCTCGTGTCTGACAGCAAAAGCGAAACGGCAAAAAACCGCCTTGCGGTTATGAAAAACTGCTCCGACGGATTTAAAATAGCCGATGAGGATTTAAAGCAGCGCGGACCGGGCGACTTCTTCGGCAACCGCCAGCACGGTCTGCCCGATTTGAAAATTGCCGATATGCTCAGCGACACGGAAACGCTAACGCTTTGCCGCCGTGCCGCCGATGAAATTCTTTTTGAGGATTTTAATTTGGATTTGCCTAAAAACAAATTGCTTGCAGATGAAATATCCGATATGTTCAGAAATTCTCTCTCAAACTAAAATAACGGTCTTTGCAAAAATGAAATGCAAAGACCGTTATTTATTGTATTTTTTCGGATTTTTGCCACAGGAGCATATTGCCCTCAAATGTGCAGTTCATTCTGCCCTCTTCTTTAAGCCACGAGAGATATGAGCGCACGGTGCTGCCCACAAGAGCGTATTGCTCAAAATTCATATTTAGCTCATATTCATTAAAAAGCCTTTGCAGAATTTTTTCAAAGCATAGCGGAGCCTTGCAGATTTCAACAATCTTTTCCGCGATTTCATACACCTTTTCTTCATTGTAACGCGCAAGCGGAGCAATATTGTCGGTTGCCGCCGCGTGAGCGGGCACAAACATTTTTGCAGACATGGTTTCTACTTTTTCAAGAGTTTTTAAATATGAACCAACATCGTATATAAATCCGATTTTGTATTTATCAAGGGTTTCCTTGCTCGAAAGGCAGTCGGCAAGATAAGCCGTGCCGTCGGGTGTGCGAAATCCAACCATATCAAAGAAATGACCGGGCAGAGGAATAATCTCAAAGCCCTCAGGTAAAACGCCGGCGCTAAGATATTCGGCGCAGCTCTCCTGAGCCAAAAGGAATTTGTGCCTCAAATCAGCGAAAGGATAACCGCCGTAAAGAAAGGATGGCTCTAAGATCGGATGATTCGTAAAATCACATTCAATTCCCGGAGCGTAAATTTTGCAGCCTGTATTAGCCTGTAAATATTTATTTCCGCCGATATGGTCCGCATTTGAATGCGTGTTGAAAATCACCTTTAATTTCCATCCGTTTTCGTCCAAAATGCGGCGCACCCTGCGCCCCGCCTCTTTGTCGCTCCCGCTGTCTATAAGGCACACGTCATCGTTATTTAAGCGGAAAAGCCCTATTTTTGCCGGACACTGAATATAATAGCTTTTTTCGGAAACCTGAATCAATTCATACATAGCGTTGTTCCGTAATCAATATTTTTTAAGCTGTTCCTCGTCAAACGTTTCAAGGAACTCATCGTATGTTCCTTTGTGGTCAATAATTTTGCTGCCGGAAATTTCAATAATCCTGTTTGCAATCGTTTGAATAAACTGATGGTCGTGAGATGTGAAAAGAACTGTTTCGGGATAACGTATAAGTCCGTTGTTAAGAGCTGTGATCGATTCCAAATCAAGATGGTTTGTCGGTTCGTCAAGAATAAGAACATTTGCGCCGCTGAGCATCATTTTGCAAAGCATACATCTTACGCGTTCTCCTCCCGAAAGCACATTTGCCGTTTTGAGAGCGTCATCTCCGCTGAAAAGCATTCTGCCGAGCCAGCTTCTGATATCCGTTTCAAGCGTCTGCGTGGTATATTGACGCAGCCAGTCGATAAGATTGTAATTTATACCGTCAAAATAGGCGCTGTTGTCGCTCGGAAAATAGCTCTGCGATGTGGTAACTCCCCATTTGAATTCGCCTTCGTCGGGTTCAAGCTCGCCCATTATGATTTTGAAAAGAGTTGTTTTGGCAACGGCGTCCGAGCCAACGAACGCAACCTTTTCTCTTGGATGGATTACAAACGAAATATCATCAAGCACCTTCCTGTCGCCAACTGTTTTTGTGATGTGGTCAACACGAAGCAAATCATTGCCGCACTCTCTGTCGGGCTTAAAATCAACATATGGGAAACGCCTTGATGAAACGGGCATTTCAATCATCTCAAGAGCATCAAGCTGCTTTTTGCGGCTTGTTGCCTGCTTTGATTTTGACGCGTTTGCGCTGAAACGCTGAATGAAATCCTGCAATTCCTTGATTTTTTGCTCGTTCTTTTTGTTTTGGTCGCGCATCTGGCGCTGGCGCATCTGCGTGTATTCATACCAAAAATCGTAGTTGCCAGCATACATCTGAATCTTTCCGAAATCAACATCGCAGATATGTGTGCACACTTTATTTAAAAAGTGGCGGTCGTGCGAAACAACTATAACCGTGTTTTCAAAATCAAGCAGGAAATTTTCCAGCCAGCGAATAGCCGATAAATCAAGATGGTTTGTGGGCTCGTCAAGCAGCAGCACATCGGGATTGCCGAAAAGAGCCTTTGCAAGCAGCACTTTAACCTTTAAATCAGACGACAGCTCTGCCATTTTAAGATAGTGAAATTCATCGGTAACTCCCAGCTTGTTGAGCATAAATTCCGCGTCGGACTCGGCGTTCCATCCGTCAAGATCCGCGAATTCGGCTTCAAGCTCACCGGCTCTTATTCCGTCCTCCTCACTGAAATCGGGCTTTGCGTAAAGCGCGTCCTTTTCTTCCATTATCTCAATAAGGCGGGGATTCCCCATAAGAACGGTTCTCACAACCTCGCAGTCGTCATATTTAAAATGATCCTGCTCCAAAACCGAGAGCCTTTCGCCCGGAGTCATAAAAACTTCGCCCTTTTGAGGCTCAAGTTCGCCGCTCAAAACCTTTAAAAACGTTGATTTCCCCGCGCCGTTCGCGCCTATAATTCCATAGCAGTTTCCGGGCGAAAACACAACGTTTACCCTTTCAAACAGAGCCTTTCCCGCAAACTGCACCGTAACATTATTAGCCTGAATCATTCTTTTTCCTCCGTGATGAGCTTATTAAAACAGAATAAAAACCAACATTGCCGCAGGCAAATGGATTTTTATTTTGCACGGCTCTTTGTTGAAATATATTTTACTACACTTGTTTGTTAATTACAAGCGGAATTTAAGCAGCCGCCCGCGAAGATTTTAAAAGGGCAAAATTAACACAAAGCATTATTATGATGTTGATTTTATTCTGTTTTATTAGTATAATATAATTACTTATGTGCGCCGCTTTATGCGCGCCTATTATGTTTATCAGAGGCAGATTATGAATATAAAAATTTCCCCCTCAATGCTGGCAAGCGATTTTGCCAACCTTGAATCCGAACTGAAAAAATGCGAAGGGGCGGGAGCAGACCTGATTCATCTTGACGTTATGGATGGCTGCTTTGTGCCTAATATAACAATAGGAGCGCCGGTAATTAAAGCAATGAAAAGGGTGTGCGGCGTTCCGTTTGACGTTCATCTGATGATAGAGGAGCCGCTGAAATATATTGACGATTTCGCAGACGCGGGAGCGGATATAATAACTTTTCATATAGAGAGCAAAAGCGATACATATGAAACAATAAATAAAATTATTAAATGCGGCTGCAAGGCGTCTGTTTCGGTTAAACCGAAAACCGATATAGAGGAGGTTTTTCCGTTTGCAGACAAGCTCTCAATGGTTCTTATTATGACTGTTGAGCCGGGATTCGGCGGGCAGAGCTTTATGTGCGATATGCTGCCCAAAATAGAAAAGCTGCGGGCAAAATTCCCCGACATTGATATAGAGGTTGACGGCGGAATAAACTCTGAAACAATAAAGGAATGTGCCGCCGCGGGGGCAAATGTGTTTGTTGCGGGCTCGGCTGTTTTTAAAAGCGAAAATCCCGCAAACGCAATTGAAACACTTAAAAAGAACGCCGGTATGATATGAAGAAAAAGCGATTTTATAAAAATGTTCCGCGAAATCAGACGTGGACGGAGGAAGAGCGCGGCAGACCGATAGATTTTGCCGAAAAGTATGACGAGGGCGGGATTTATTCGGACAAATTTGATTATCTGCGCCCCAATATAAAAAAGAAGAAAAAAAAGAAACCTTTTGCCGAAAGATTCAGGCGGGCTTTAAAAAAGGGCGGTATTGCCCTGCTTTGCATTGTTGTTTTCTTCGTGGGCTACATTTGCATGGATGTATATATGATTCGTAACGGTATGCCCGATATTTCGTCTGCGGCAGACGGATTATCCGCGGGTGCGTTGAACGAGATTTCGCTTAATATTCAGGCAAACTACGTTGAAAGCGTTTCGTTAGACGGTTCTGTTATGCTTGACGCCGTTTTGTCTCAAACAGAAACGGACGGCTGCAACGGCATTGCTTTTGATATAAAGAGGAGCGAGGGCTCGCTCGGTTATCGCAGCGAGCTTGCAAGCGCCGATACATACGGCGCCGTTGCGCTTCCGGCAGAAAATCTTAAAGGTTCTGTTGAAAAGCTTACGCAGAGCGATATACTATCAATCGGAATACTTTATTGCTATCTTGACGATATTGCTCCCGCGGCAGACGCTTTGTCGGCAGTTACGGGCAGCGGCGGCACCCCTTACAGAGATTCTGCGGGAAACACGTATCTTAATCCCGATTCTCAATACGCATATGAGTACATCAAGGATATCATAGTTGAAACGCACTCAATGGGAGTAAACGTTTTTGTGCTTGCGGGCGTTGATTTGCCCGATGAAATAAGCGGCGATTATAACGACGGATTTGATTACCTTGCAAACCGTCTTTATTCGGATATCGGAACAGACATTAAACTGCTTAAAGCGGTAGACGTTGAGCTAAGCGAATCCGCCGCTGAAGAGAACAGCACTGAAATTGAAGATAAATTATCCGATGATCTCGGCGGAGACGGAATTTACCGTATCACCGTAAAGGGCGACATGGCGCCGATTAAAGAAAAACTGGAGGAAAGCGGAATATCCTGTTATATTCTTGCGGAATGATTATGAAAAACAGAATTACTGCGGTTTTGGCGGCAGCGTCGGTTATTTTATGCATTTTCAGCGCTTTTACCGCGTATGCCGAGGAAAGTATGCGTCAAACCCCGCTTTCAAATGTGCCGTATCTTGAAAGCATTGAATTTGAAAACGCCGTGATAGACGGCGGCTTTGTTGCGGGAAAAACCGTTTTTTCAATGACGCTTGTAAATCCTGAGGAGAGCCCACGGCTCAGCAGATATAAGATAAACGGAAACGCAAAGGCATTCGTTACTTACAACTACGATAATTTAAACCGTCAAACGGGTGTTTCCGTGACGCTTGCCTTTGAGAGCGGCAGTGTTATTTACACGTTTAAATATTCAAATGTGCGGGAGCTCAGTATAAACTCAAACGCAAATCTTGCCGCACTCTCGTGTGAATACGGAGAGGTGCAGCCCGCAATAAACGAAAACGATACGGGTTATAAGCTGTATATCCCCTCGGATCTTACCACGCTCAATATAACTCCCGTTACGGAGGACACAAACGCCTATTGCTATCCCGCAAGCATCAATATGGAGCTTAACGGCAATCAGGAGCCGGAGCTGAATTTTACGGTGAATGCGTCCGACGGTTCAACAAAAATGTATGAATTTAAGGTGCACCGAATAGATAAAACGGTTGCCGAGGTTGAAGAGGAAATGGAGCAGCCCGGCTTTGTTTCGTTTGCTCAGGGAGAACTATTCTATCAGCGCCCCGCGTTTATGATTGCTTTTATAGCCTCAGCGGCAGGGATAGCCGTTATACTTTTGCTTATTGCCGTTACAAGGAGAATAACCGTTAATCCGTGCGACAGTAAGGAAAAGCCGTTTTATTCAAGTGTGGAATAATTTGCTTTACGCTTGCCCGTAAAAAGCGTTGTGTGCCGACAGGGCACAGTCAAATATACAAATGGAAGTGATACTGTGGATTTTGAGGAAATGAAAGAGCATATAGACGCTCTCTATGAAAACCGCAAGCTGAGCGAGCTCAAGGATTATCTCAACGATATCAATTTTGCCGATATGGCGCTTTTGCTTGAAACGGTGACCGATGAGCGAAAGCGAATATTTTTGTTCAGACTGCTCACAAAGGAAAACGCCGCAGATACTTTTGTTGAATTTGACGGGGATACGCAGGAAAATCTTATAAAAGCTTTTTCGGATAACGAGCTGCGCGAAGTGCTTGATGAAATATATATTGACGACGCGGCGGACATAATTGAGGAAATGCCGGCGTCTATTGTTAAGCGTATTCTTAAAAATACCGACAGCGAAACAAGAGAGGCAATAAACGCCATTCTTAAATATCCGGAGGATTCCGCGGGCTCTATAATGACTCCTGAGTTTGTTGACCTTAAAAAAGATATGACCGTTGAGGACGCGTTTAAAAGGATTCGCCGAACGGGACTTGACAAAGAAACGATTTATACCTGCTATGTAACCGACGCGTCGCGCCATCTTATCGGAGTTACAACCGTTAAGGAGCTGCTTTTGAGCGATTACGAGGATATTATCGAGGATTTAATGGAAACAAATGTGATTTCCATAAATACTCTTGACGACAGGGAAACAGCGTCAAGCGCCCTTTCAAAATATGATTTTCTCGCGATGCCCGTTGTTGATATGGAAAACAGACTTGTGGGCATAATTACTGTTGACGACGCCATAGACGTTATTCAAGAGGAAAACACAGAGGATATTCAGAAAATGGCGGCTATCGTTCCCACCGATACGCCGTATTTAAAAACGAGCGTGTTTGAAACGTGGAAAAAGCGTATTCCGTGGCTTTTGCTGCTGATGATTTCAGCCACAATAACAAGCCAAATCTTAACCACGTTTGAAAACAAGCTTGCGTCCCTTTCCGTATTGATTGCGTTTATTCCGATGCTTATGGACACGGGCGGGAATTCGGGCGGTCAGTCAAGCGTAACAATAATACGCTCGCTTTCACTCGGCGAAATAGACTTGAAAGACATATTAAAAGTTATTTGGAAAGAGGTCAGAGTCGGCTTTATCTGCGGCTTGTCGCTCGGAATTGTCTGCTTTGCAAAGCTTATGCTGTTCGACAGGATAGTTCTCGGCAACAGCGAAATCACGTTTGCCGTTGCGCTTGCTGTTAGTCTAACCATTCTTCTTGAAATAATGGCGGCAAAAATAATAGGTTGCACTCTGCCGATTTTTGCAAAGAAAATCGGCTTTGACCCCGCTGTTATGGCAAGCCCGTTTATAACAACTATCGTTGACGCAATCTCTCTGCTTGTATATATTGGTTTGGCATCGCTTATTTTGGGAATTTAAAACAGTTATCCGATAATATTTGACAAGATTTTATTATCTTGTTATACTGAATACAGTATCTATATAAGATGAAAAACAAAGGCGCGATAATCAATTGCCCTCCCACAGGCAAAGGCTCCGATTATATAACAGAGTGGGAAGAAAGGCTACGGTAATTAAAATATGACTCCGAAAAATAAAGTTCAGCTTAAAATATGCGGCGCAACATATTCTATTTTAACAGAAGATGATCCTGATTATGTTGAGGATCTCGGAGAGATGATAGACGCTGAAATGAAAAGCATTTCAAACAGCAATCCAAGCCTTTCACTGATTCAGTGCGCCGTTTTAACCGCGCTTAATCAGGCAGACAGCAGCAGAAAGGCAACAGCCGCCGCCGATAATCTGCGCGCCCAGATAAAGGACTATATCGAAGACGCGGCAAGGTCTAAAATTGAGGTGGATGTTGAAAGGCGCGAGATAGACAGATTGAACAGAGAACTTGAAAATCTGAGAAAAAGGCTCGGATAATATATGAGATTTGAAATTTTAGCTCCCGCGGGCTCGCGGGAGTCGCTTGTTGCCGGTGTAAGATGCGGCGCTGATGCGGTTTACCTTGGAGGTAAGGCGCTGAATGCGCGACGCAGCGCCGGCAATTTTAATGATGAGGAAATGAAAAGCGCCATTCAATACTGCCGCGCGCGCGGAGTTAAGGTTTATATAACTCTTAACACGCTTTGCCGCGACGGAGAGCTTTCCGACGCTTACGATATTGTTTTTCACGCGCTTTCCTGCGGAGCGGACGCGTTTATCGTTCAGGATATCGGCATTATAAAAATGATTGGAGAATGCTTTCCCGAGGCAAAAATCCACGCGTCAACACAAATGAGCGCAATGACCCCGTCCGCCGCCGAGGCACT
>CANRMJ010000039.1 GCA_947631705.1 uncultured Clostridia bacterium | reverse complement strand
TGTCGGACCGGTAGCGCCGGTAGGACCTGTTTCACCTATTAAGCCTGCCGCTCCGGCCTCACCCGTAGCACCTGTGGGACCTGTAGGACCTGTGGGACCCGTTGCGCCTGTCGGACCAGTAGCGCCGGTAGGACCTGTTTCACCTATTAAGCCCGCCGCTCCGGCCTCACCTGTAGCACCTGTCGGACCTGTAGGACCTGTGGGACCCGTTGCGCCTGTCGGACCGGTAGCGCCGGTAGGACCTGTTTCACCTATTAAGCCTGCCGCTCCGGCCTCACCCGTAGCACCTGTGGAACCCGTAGCACCAGTAGGACCTGTTGCACCCGTGGGACCCGTAGCTCCGGCAGCGCCTGCCGCTCCGGCTGTACCTGTAGCACCTGTCGGACCCGTTGCGCCCGTAGGACCCGTTGCGCCTGTAGGACCCGTAACGCCCGTGGGACCCGTAACGCCCGTGGGACCCGTAGCACCCGTAGGACCTGTAGCGCCGCTTCCGCCGCCGGCAGGGCCGGTTGCTCCAGTAGCGCCTGTTGGACCTGTCGGTCCTGTGGGACCTGTTGCTCCGCCCGCGCAATAGAAAACATTGCCGGGGCATCCGCAGCCCGAGTTCCCTGAAGACGTGCCGTTGCATCCGTTGTAAACATTAGTATTCAAACGCATAATTTGCACTCCTCTATAAAATATAGATGCAACACTGAATCGCATAGAATGGATTACCCTACGCTTTTGTTTATTGCATCTATATTAATATATTCATTTTATGATGTTTGTGTGAAACGCTTTTAATATGAAACGAAAACTTAAAAGGAAACGCACAAAAATAACCGATTTTATGAATCTATCGCTGTTTTAAACCGTTTTTTATTTGTTTTGATTTGCCTAAAGTAATTTAAATTGTGAAGATAAGCGGCGGAATCGGGTCTGTATTCTCCCGCTTTTAAGTTATATTGCTCAGCCGTTTTGTAATCTCCAATGCGGTCGTAGCATACGCAGAGATTGATGCACGGTGTGTAGCCGTATGAATCCAAATCAATAAAAGCGCCGCTTTTTTCATCCTTTGGAAGCTTCATTGCAAGCTCAAACCAGAAAATTGCTTTGTCGTGCAGATTCATATTCATTAAAATGATGCCAAGGCGGCAGCATATATCCGCTCTCGGAATATCGTAAATAAATGAGCTTAGCAGGGCATTCGCCGCCTTTTGCTGCATATTGAGAGATGAATAGCAAAGCGATAAAACCTTGCACGCTTCAATATTGTTTTCTTTCCAGCCGCGCCCGTCATCTAAAAATTCGGTCAAAACCTTTATTGCACGGTCGTATTTTTTATGGTAAAAAAGCTCGCGGCCATAGTAAAAAGTATCTCTCGGCGTCATTTCCTCCCCAAGCGCAAGCTGCTTTTCATATATATCAAGATTTCTTGTGCCGTATTCCGTTTTTATTGACTTGTGGTTTATTTCCGCGTCACCGTAAACAGTGTTGCCGCAGCGTTCAATAGCCTCGTGCACACGACCTTTCCATTGGTGCGGAGAAGTTCGTCGAAAAAGCCTTTCCCTGTAATAAGAAAATGTGGGATTTCCGTTTTCATCAAACGATGTGTTGTATTTCAGCATAACGCAGTCAGCAGACCCAAGGTCTTTTTTTAAAGCGATCAGCTTTTTAAGATTTTCGGGTGTAACAACATCGTCGGCGTCAAGCCACATAATATAATCCTTGGTTGCCTTTGAAAAAGAAAAATTTCTCGCGGCGGAAAAATCGTCTGTCCACTCAAAATCATATACAAACGGAGTGTATTTAAGAGCAATCTCTTTTGTTTTGTCATTGCTCCCCGTATCGGCTATTATAATTTCGTCAACAGCGTCTTTAACGCTTTCAAGGCAGCGGGAAATCACTTTTTCTTCATTCTTAACGATCATACATAAACTTAAAGTTGCCATTGTGAATTTTCACAGCCTTTCGTATCGGCGTGTTTCTCGCCTTTTTTTGCTTTACAATATATTATGCCGAAAGGCTTGTTTGGGCAAAAAATTATGGTGTTTTCAGAAAAAGAGTAATCTAATCGGATTATATGAAAAACAGATTTTAAATCTCAATCTTGTGAGCAGAACAATGCTTAATATAAGTATTTATGTGTTTTTCTACGTAAGATTTTTTATATCGAAAAATCCGCGCGTGTTTTCTTCGGCAGTTAAAAAATACCACGGAAGCGAACGAATGACCCGACCCCCAAAAGTCAGACCAAAAAACTAACATTCGGAGGTCGGGTCAAAATAAGACAGCCCGTTTATTTTTCATAAACCTTTTATATCAAAGGATTATATCTTTTACTGCGGTATATATTAATTACAACACCAACCGCATAAAATATTGTTCCTGCGATAAGAGCCGGCATTACAGCTGATATTATATTAGTTTTGTTCATTAATTCTTCACTGAAAAATATCAGAACACTCGGCGATTCGCCCCTTGACTTATATATCGAAAACATAAGATACATAAAAATAGGTATAATAGTAAATGATACAGACATTGTAATGAACATCATCATATATGCTATCGAAGAAAAAAGAAAGCACTGGCATAAAACTCTGATGTATTCAAAAATCATATTGCGTTCAAAGATAATGCAAATTCCGAACGGAATAAGCAGAGCTAAATAATATAAGAACAAAATTAGCAGTGATTCACGTATTTTAACCTTTGAATCTAAAAAATAAATTTCACAGTTATATTGCTCAATATAGTTTTTTAAAATGAATATTGTGAGCAGTGATGAAAAAAACGGAAAAAACGATTGACTGCTTTCAATAACATCCTTGTAAAAAGCATCAGGCTTGATTCTGTAAATACTGATAAAAAGAGCGGGAAAAGCAACACATGTTAATATTAAAACAAGTATAAATACCGTTTTAATTGATTTAATAAGAAAATATTCATTGATAAATATATTTTTTAAATGTTTTTTATTGCGCATAAATATCCGTCCTCAATACTCGGCGAAACGGCAAAGCTTTTATCAAAATCATTTGATAAGATGCGATAAAATGTTGTGTTTTCCTTTCTAAACTGCTTTATTATTTCATATGGCTTTCCGGCATTGTTTAAATAGCTTTCCGAAACCTCAAACACCTTTTCTTTTGCAAGACCTTTAATATATTCAATATCGCCGCATTCAATAATTCTTCCGTCTTTCATAATAGCGATTTCATCGCACAAAACATCTACATCTTCAACGATATGAGTTGATAAAATTATAGTTTTATCCTTTTTTATCTTTTCTATAACGTTTTTAAATCTAAGCCTTTCCTCGGGATCAAGCCCGGCGGTGGGCTCGTCAAAAATTATAGTTTCGGGATTACCGAGCATTGCCTGGGCAATACCCAATCTTCTTATCATTCCGCCAGATAGCTTTCCTGTTTTTGTGCTTGCTTTGTCCGAGAGATTAACAAGATTCAAAATATTTTCAATATCCGATGAATTTGTATTGATGTCAAGCTCCTTTTGATTTGCCAAAAACAGCATCATTTCTTTAACGGTAAGCTCTTTAAAAGCTCCAAAGGTTTGAGGCAGATATCCTATTAAAGCATCTTTTTTTTCATCAATCACTTTTATATTGCCGTTATATTTTGAATACATGCCTGTTATGCAGCGTATAAGTGTTGTTTTGCCTGCTCCGTTTTCTCCCAGTAAACCGTATGTTTTATTTTTAAAAGTAATGGAAATATCATCCAACACAACGTGTGATTTGAATTTTTTCGTTAAATGTTCTATCTGTATCATTTGTCATCCCTCATTTCTCATATATAAGGTTTTATAATATTAAACAAAAATAACATCGTCGTAATTTCTTAAACCAATATGGCTGCCATTCGTGTTTGGTTCAACAAAAACCGTTTTTCCCTTATAGTCTTTGCCTTCTAAAAGCATATCCGCGTATTCCGAGAAATCTGTTTCAAAATATCCGTAAAGATACGGATAAACTATTCGTGCGCCCTGATATTCTTTTTCAGCCAAAAACGCTCCGGCAAACAGGCCGGGAGCTTTGGTGGCACCCGAAAAAGAGGTTTCGCTCGTGCCGCCGAGGTTTGAATACACGGGTAAACCGGATGAAATTTTAATTTCATAATAAGGAGTATTATCAGGCACAATTGAAAAATAATCTCCCGTGTGACAAATCTGATGCTTGCCCGCTATCGGATAATAGGGGAAATCTCCCGGCAGATATATTCCCTGATAATTTGAATAAAAGTTTTTTCCGCTTCCGCTGTATTGAATTGTTAACGAAGAAATATCGGAGCCCTGAACAGTTACAAAATCTCCGTCAACAATAAAATCAAGCTTATTTTGATTCTGATCGGTCACTTCCTTTATCTTGTAACCGTGGTATAAGGTAAAGGTATATGATGAAAGCGTTTTATCGGGCTTCATAGTTACAACGGCATTTAATTTTCTGTTTATCTTCAAATCCATCTCATAATTCTCTATGCAGAAATCGGCTGCTTCGTTTATCTTCTGAGCACCGTAAGCATAGGCGGGATACCATTGGTTTGCCATTGCCTCCCCGTTTGGATCGGAGTTTAAAACAAGTCTTGATTCGGGCGTTAAAAACGAAAACAGCGCCAAAAGCGAAAGTGCCAAAGAAAGTATCGGCTTTAAGCTGACCTTTTTTCCTTTAAGATAAAAAGTAATTATTGCGAGCATCAAAAAGCTCCAGAAGAGAATTAAATCCACTCTGTAGGGAAGAACCGAAAAGCCGGTTGCGGTTGTAGGCGTAAAATCAAGACCCTGTGTATAAATCGCAAATAAATTATAAACCGAAAAAACCGGAATTGAATTGTTTGTAAAATCTATTATAGCTGTTGCCAGATTATTGGCAATTTCACTTCCCATAATTAAAAAAATAATAATTGACAGATAAGACCATATTTTGTTTTTAAAAAATGAAACCGCCTGTCCGAATAAGATGGCAAAGGTGTTTATCAAAAAAAAGTTAATAAATATATTCAAAAAAATATGAATAAAATAATTCTTGTCGTAGGAATGGACAGATAAAAAGGCGATGAAGTTAAAAGCAAGCAGAATCGCGCAGTAAAGCAGATTCCAAAGTGTTAAAACGCTTATATTGCCTAAACATAATGAATTCAATTTTTTGGGCGTGCAATAAACCGTTTCATACAGATTGCAGGTGTAAAGCCTTGAAGAAAATTCAAATGAAACAAAGGCAAAACAGGCGCAGGAATAAATCGAGAGCAAATTTGTATGCCATAGTGGGAATACGAATTGATACATTTGATCATCTGCGGAAGTATCCAAAATAAAATCATATATAATGTATCCAACGGATAAAACAAAAAACGCCAAAAGCAATATTGTTAGTATTCTGTTTTTAAAAAATCTTTTTAAATTTAGTTTTAATATGTTTCTTTTCATTTTTATCACAACCTAACTAAAAGTCAATAATCCAAAACGGATTATTGACTTTGCTTGCAACTCATTTTACCAATCTTTTACTTTCATGGAAAAAAGTGTGCCGTCTGCAGTGCAGTTTTTATATGCTCCATTTACATTCAACTCAAATTTCCAATTTCTCTTCACTAAAGGAGCAGAATTACAGCCAACATATTTGAGTTCGTCAATTGCAAGAGTGTATTCCGCGTCTTTAACATAATTATTAGTTCCGCTTTCAAGCAAAATATATGCATGCACCTTATGCTTTGACGATTTGTAATTATATGCCTTTAATTTAGTGTATTGTGCATTAATCTTATCAGATGTTATACTGTAATTTTCTGTTGACAGAGAGGCGGATACGCTGCCAAGAATATTGTCATTTGCCCTTGCAAATATGGTTGTGGCAGCCGTCATTGATATAATTGTTATAATTGCCAATAACAGTGAAATAAACCTTTTTGACATTTTTATTCCTCTTTCCTTAATTATTCAATATATTTTCTTCAAATGCAATACGGATTGTAAATAATTTATTTTTTCTTAATAACCCATCGGAATCACCCCTGTTTTCATTTCTTACTATCAAAATATCACAAAAAATACACTTTGTCAACAATATATTTTCAGAAAAGGTATTGTTATTAAAAATATATTGTGATACAATATAATTGCCGGGGTGGAGTATGGGTCAGAATCAGGATAATTTTAAGCGAGGCACAGCCGAGCTGTTGATTTTACATCTTTTGATGAAAGAAGATTTATACGGGTATCAGATTACTCAAACATTTGCCGAAAAAAGCGGCGGCGAGTATACAATGCTGGAGGGGTCGCTTTATCCGATTTTATATCGGTTAACGGATTCGGGGTATATAAGCGATTATGTAAAACCCGCCGGCAAGCGCAGAATGAGGAAATATTACCATATAGAGGAAAAGGGCATAGCTTATTACAGAGAAATATTAAGCGACTACGATTCCGTGATAAACAGCATTAATAAAATTCTTGACAGAGGATAATATGGCAAAAAGTTATTTTGAAAAGGTCACAGACGGGTATTTGCGTGAAATAAAATCACTTATGGTTTGTGACGACGGCACAAAAAAGAAATTTTTAAAAGATTTAAAGCGAGATGTTTATGATTATACAATAGAAGAAAACGCAGACAGCATTGAGATGATAATCGAACATTTCGGCACTCCCGAGGAAATAGCAAAATCCTTTTTTGAGAGCGCGGACATTAAGAAAATTAAAAGAAAAATGAATTTCAGAAGAGTAATTTTGGTCGGTGTTCTTGCTGCTCTTCTTATTTGGATTGTGTATGCTACTGTTACTGTAATTGACGCACATTGGTCTTATAATGGATATCATATAACAACATTTGAAGAATCCGCGCCTGTTGTTGAGCATTTAAATCTTTTTGATTTGGAGGGAATTTTTTGAAAAAAATATTATGTATATTATGTTCTTTATTGATTATGTTTTCATTGCCTTTAACAGCATTTGCAGGCGATGAATGGGAAAAAACATATGTAGAATACCTCGAAGACGGCAGCTACATAGTCACTACTGTCGTATTTAGTGACATATCGCTTTTAGCCACCACAAAAACAGGTTCTAAAACAGACACTTTATATAATTCAAATAATGAAAAGCAATGGTCTGTTACTCTGACGGGAACATTTTCTTACACGGGAAGTTCAGCCACCTGCACAAATTCAAAGACCTCCTATCAGGTGTTTGATTCAAGCTGGAAAGTTACATCTTCGGCGGCGTCAAAAAGCGGACGGACTGCAAAGGGCGAATTTACAGTAAAGAAATATGTATTAGGTATAGCAACTAAAACAGAAAAATCAACCATAACCATATCGTGCAGCAACAGCGGCGTATTAAGTTGATAAAATAAAAAGAGGCTGCCTCTAAAATGGGCAGCCTCTTTTTTATTCAATTCGGCGACGTAACGGCAAGAACGTCGGTTCCTAACAGATAATAATCGGATATGCTTATTTATTTTCGATAGCTTTTCTGTAAAAATCAATTCCGCCGTCAATAGCAGTTGTTCCCGCAACGTTATAAGGGTCGAGAACGCTGAAAACGTGCGGCTGTTTCTTTCCGTCAAGCTTTCCGTAGTCAGCAATTTCACAAACTATTCCCTTACTGTTAAGAAGTTCATATGCCTTAACCGTTTGATTGTGAGCCAAGGAATCGCCGCTGCTTGTAATTAAATAAGTAGGCGGCAGATTTGGCACATAATTTATAATTTCATCAAGATTCATATAGTTGTAAGTTGCCTTGTCCTTATAATCCTTGCCCCAAAGCAATTCGGTGTAAAGATTAATCGGACCGCTGCCCTTCATATACGGAACAGGCGAGGTGAGCATAAGCGCAGTTAGATCCAAATCCGCGTCTACCACGCCGAACGCTTCGCGCAGTTCGGGGCTTTGAAGAAGAGCCGCCTCATATACTGCAAGCTGACCGCCCGCGGAGTCGCCTGTGAGCATAACATTTTCCATATCGCACGGGTAGTTTGCCATATTTTCACTTATCCATTTTAGGGCGTAGGCAATGTCGCTTATCTGCTCGTTAACAGTTACGTCCGGCACAAGCCTGTAGCTCAGATTGAAAACAACAAATCCTCTGTTCACAAGACTCAGGCAGTAATATTCGTTTAAATCCTTTGTGCCGTACATCCAGCCGCCGCCGTGAATATCCACAATAACGGGCAGTTTTTCATCGGCTCCGAGCCCGTCGGGATAAAGAACGTCAAGCCGGTGATACGCGTTTCCGTCGTCTATGTAGGGTATATCCTTAACCTTAACAATGTTTTCGGGCGGAACCTGATCCTTGTGAGCTGTTTCGTCTTTCAATCCAACACATTTCCACACAAACTGCATAAATTTCATAAGCACATTGTTTTCCAAACCCTCAGCGCTTTCAGCCTGGTAATCCACCGTTTCGGAAACAAGGATACCGCCCACTACAGGCACACTGTCTGTCTCGGTATCCAACACGGGCTTTGTCATAACGCTGATGACTATAGCGGCGGTGATTGCGATAACGGCTATAACCGCAAATATAATTGCGCAGATTTTTAAACCCTTATGTTTTGTGGTCTTTTTTTCTTTTACCTTTGTTTCAGGCATAAATTTTTCCTCCCCATATCAGATAATTTAAGTATATAAAAATTTCCCTTTATTGTCAATTTTAAATTAAAAAGCCGCCGATATAATCAGCAGCTTTTTGAAATTCTGATTAGAATAATGAAAAGATTATTGCTTTTGATTATTTTGAAACGGATGTTGCCTCGGCGAACTGACCGTCTCTGTTTTCACCGAGAGTAACGGTAACGGTGTCGCCTTTGTTGATGAGCAGAGCCTCCATGCAGTCCGCAACCGAAACATAGTAATAAGTTCCGTCTATTTCAAAATAGTAATAGGTGTTGCCGTTGTTGACCGAAGTTTTTACGGAATCAACAACGCCGGTAACAGTGTTTCCGTCGGCGGGAGGAGCCGGCTGCTGAACATCATTATCGTCTGACGGGCTGTTGCCGCTGTTGTCCTCTTCAACAAGATAATCGTCCATATTCACGTCGTTGCCGATGATTCCTTTATCCTGCATTGCGGAAATATAATTTTCAACCGCGGCGTTGAGCGCCTTTACATCGCTCTTGAGGTTGTCAACAAGACCCGTTCCTACAATTGTTTTGTCTCCCAGATTAACAAGCGCGTAGCCCTTAACGGTGTTGCTGTCGCCGTAAAGGCTCATAAAGTAGGTGGGCTGACTCTCAATATCAAGCAGAATCGGAAAAGTTGCGGCGTATCCGAAGTTTTGAACAGCGTCCATAGCCGATTCCTGAGCAGCGCTCTCTATGGCGCCGCCGTTTTGATAATATCTTGTTTCTTTCGTCCTTTGGTTGCAGAGTATAAAGCCGAAGTTTGACGAGTCTGCCTCGGAAGATGTAACGCCCGTGTAAACCCAAACGTCGTCATCCATTGCGATATAGCCGTTTCCGTAGGAGGCAAGGTTAACATCGTTTTGGAAAATGATGGAGTTCCAGAAACCGTTTTGCAGCTTTCCGTAGTAGTTGTATTGCTGAATAAGGAGGTTCTGACCGTAAACAACATCTATCCATTCAAGATTCGGGTCTGTGCGGACAGCCTCTATATCGTGATATTCGCTTTCGCCCGTAAGCGCGTCTGTTATTATAATCCCCTTAACGTCCGTGCCGCCGAAAAGACCTATCGTTTTATCAAGAACAGGGGTGATCCAATATGGTTTCGCGTCGTCGTTTATTTCAAAGTTGGGCGTGTCCATAAGCTCTGTGGGATATTGAAAACGGAGATGGCGGATCAGCTTTTCGTTGAATAATTCCGTTGGGCTGTATTTTATGCATTCGCCGAATTTTTCAAGGCAGTTCACAACGGTAACCTTTTGTGTTACAAGATCTATAATCATATAAGCCGGCAGACCTTCTTTTGTGTTGTTGAACCATTTAAAAACATCTGCGTATTCAAGGTATGCAACTCTGACAGGCTCGCCATTGTAGTTAATCATTGTGGTGTATTGCGAAACAACGTACTGGCTCTTGTATTCAGAGAGTGAACCAAGCTGTTGGTCGGCAAGCACAAGCGCTCTGTTCTCGTCTATACGAGGCACGCTTTCGTAATTTATAGATTTAAAATCGGTTTCAAAATCACTGCTTTCAACAGGCATAAGGCGGCTGTAAGCTCCTGCGCGGAAAAAAGTTGTTCCGCAGAGCCAGCCTATAGCCATAACAACAAGAATAACGGCAGCGATAATAATCGGAATAAGCGCTTTTTTCTTAACATATTCTTTGCGCTCTATTTTTCTGTTGGCGCCGCAGGCAAGCGCAAACGCAGCCATAAAAATAGCGACGAGAGCAATTACGAACACATAAATTTGATCGTCTTTGAAATTGAGAGCCGGCAGCATCATATAATAAATGATTCCGCCCGCAATCAGCGTTGCGATTGCGGAGATAAGCAGACGCAGCCAAATTTTGCCGGGCTTTACTATCGCCTGCACTTCGTTTGCTTTCGGCCACTTTATTCTTTCTTTAAATCCGTTTATAACCTCATCCGCGTCGTAATCCATATTCGGGAATTGTTCGCTCATATAATTCACATAGCCTTTCCGGCTACAAATAAAATTTAAAATCACATAACCTGCGTAGCCGAACAGGTTTGCGGCATCCGCCTTAAAACTCCGATTGCGGATTAAAGGCGGTAAATTCCTATGGCGCAAAATGTTTCTGCGCTGTTTTCTTGCGGAAAGACCTGCGGCAGTGCGGCGGCAGACCTAAACGCAAATATATCATAACATACGTAAATATTTTTATCAACAATCAAATTATTTTGATTGCCTGTTTTTTCCTGTGTATACCTAAAACCGATAATTTATCTGAAACGAAATGCGGGTTTTGCCATACGTTAAGACGAGATCAATTTATTAATTATGGCGCAAATAAGCCCGAACATTAAAATAATTTGATTTTTCAAATCATAGTAAATACTTGTTTTCAATCAGCCAATCTGTAATTGCCTTTGCCCTGCTTTCTAAATTCGGCAATTCGTTTTTACCGAAATATTGAAGTTCAAAACTCTCTGAATCGGTAATTTCTAAATTTCCGGTTACATTATTTGCAAGATACAGCGCAACAACAGAATAGAGTTCATCACCGTTTGGATATTTAAAAAAGAATTTCTCACCCGAAAACACATTCAAAAGCGTAAAGCTTTCCGCATTTAAATTTGTTTCTTCTTTTAGTTCTCTGAAAGCAGTATCCTCCAACGTTTCTCCAAGCTCTAAAGAGCCTCCGGGAATTCCCCAAGTATTCGTGTCCGATCTTAAATTTAAAAGGATTTTGTTATCTTTTAACACAACAACAGTTGCACCGGCTGAAAGCATGGGAGCATTACCGATATATTTTCTGATTTCCTTTATATAGCTCATATTATTGATCTCCATCTTATAATTTGCGTAATTGAATATAAAAAAGTAATATTAAAGAGAAAAATAACAAACAGTTTGGGCAATTTAAAATTATTTAAGGCACTGGTACATAAAAAGAGGAAAATGTGAAAACAAAACAAGGCTGCAAATTTCACTTAGGATAATTTGCAGCCTTTATTGCGGTATTAATAACTCAAAACGCCGCGTATTTTAAATACATCAAATCAATTTAAACTCTTGTAAGGGATTTTGCCTTATAAATGTATTCGTCAGACGCGGGATAATGCAGATTGTGAGAGATGAGAATAGTTCCGCTTTTGTCTTTAATTGCGGTAACATTTGCGTGCTGAACCTCAACGGTAACGCTCATATGATAATCCCCGGCGGTAATTGTTTTGGTTGCGGGGTCGATTGTTACGGTACCCGTTCCGCCTTTGTAGTTAACAAGGCAGTTTTCCTCTGTTGTTCCGCTTGCCCATGAAAGCATACTGTAATCGGTGAAAAGCTGATCAACGGTGGCTCCTAAATCGTTTAAAACCTCAAAGAAGCTGCCCTGGGAATCTTCGCCGCGAACAGACATGGACGCGTCCTTGGGCTGAATGGTTATGGTGATGGTTCCGTCAGCGTTTTCCTTAACATTGCTGGCAAGCGCATATTCCGGCTTGAAGTGAGAAGTTCTTAAATCATACGCGCCGGGATTTTCCGCATCGCCGTTTGTGTTGTCAAGCAGCGGGTTCCTGTTGTTGCAGGGCGGCAGTCCGTAAACACTGTATTGAAACGCCGTGTCAACAATTCCGGGCACAACGTTGTTTAACATCTGGTTTGCGGTGCCGTCAACAAGAATGTTTTCAATAATCATTTTTTCTTCGCCCACAAGAGCATAGAACTCCTGTGTGTTTCCGTCTGCGTCAAGATATTTTGCCGTCTGAGCCTTTGTGTTGTCATAACATTCAATATAATAATTTACAACATCTTCCTCTGTTGCAAATTCAATTCCGCCGTAGGTGCCGGCAACAAACGGGTCAATTACTATCTTTGAGGGTTCATCCAAGCCTTCGGTCGGCTGATTTGTTTCTTTCCAAGAGCCGTCTTTGATTTCGCTTATGGCTGCTTTTGTTCCGTTTGCAATATAGTTGATTTTCGCGCAACCCGCAAACGAAAGCACCAGCGCGCACGCAAGAGCGGCGCTCATAATGCCTTTAAAAATCTTTCGCATAAATTTTGCTCCCCCTGTTAATAAAAGGCAATAGCGGGATCGTAAAAAATCCCGCAAAGCCGTTTGAAATAAGGAATTTATTTCCGATATAAATCTTACTTATGCTCTAACAATGTTTCTTGAATCAAGAATATATTGGTCGTCGGCAGGAGCATGAATCTTGTAAATAATATCAAGAGATGCGCTCTTGTCTTTGATAACAAGAATATTTGCGTGCTGAACGTCAATATGAACAAGCATTGTGTAATCTGCCTCAAGAATTTCCTTCGTGGCGGTATCGATTTTGATAACACCCGTGCCGCCTTCATAATTAACAACGAAGTTATCATTGATCGTGCCCGATGAGAATGAAAGCATGCTTATTGATTCAACCGTGGATGAAATATCACCGAGCGTGTTGAAGAATCTTCCCTGAGAATCCTTGCCGGGCATTGAAAGAATTGCTCCCTTAGGCTGGATTGTGATTGTGATTGTGCCGTCGCCGTTATCGGCAACATTGCACGCCGCAACATCATCAACCTGAAGAGGAGATGTTCTGAGGTCAAGAGAACCGTCGTCGAGCTTATCAAGTTCGGGATTTCTGTTTTTGCTGGGAGGAAGTCCGTAAACGCTGCCGCTGAACAACTGGTCAAGAAGTGAGGGAATAAGGTTGTCAATAGTACCGTTTGACTTGCCCTCAATAAGAACGTTCTCAACAGTGAGGTGCTCGTCTGCAAGCATTTTATAATATGTAACAGGGTCGCCGTTCTCAGTGTAATTAGCCGTTAACGTTTTTGTGTAATCAAAGCACTCTTTGTAATAATTGATTACGTCTTCCTCGGTTTTGAATTCAACTCCGCCGTATGTGTTGGCAACAAACGGCTCAATTGTTGAAGCCTCGGAGCCTGTGTCATCGGTGTCTTCGTCTGTTTCCTGCCAAGAGCCGTCTTGAACAGCCTTGATTGCCGTAATAGTGCCGTTTGTTACATAGTTGATTTTCGCGCATCCTGTCAGCGCAAGAACCAAACATATTGCCACAACTGCACAAAGGACACCTTTTAAAGTCTTTTTCATTGTTGTAGTACCCCTTTCAAGTACAGAATACGTTCCAGAGCAATAAAAGTATGTTTTCACTGTTTTTATTGCTCTATGATAAACGCTACTATTTAAATTTATTATAAAATCGACAAAAAGTCAATACCAAAAACAGAAATACCTTAAATTAAATGCATATAATCAAGAATATGTTGTTATTTTTTTGCAAATATGTTATAATCTTAAAGTTAATAGGGGGTAATGCCAATGAGATGCAGAAACTGCGGATTTGAAAATGAAGACGGGAGATATATTTGTCAGAATTGCGGCTCGCCGCTCTATGATGAAGGCGAGGAAATTGATGAGAACGCCGAGAACGGCACAAATCCCGTAAATGATGATGAAGATGACGAAAACAGAAAAAACACTAAAAAAAGTATAATTGTTATTATAGTGCTTGCGGTGATTTTGGTTGCGCTTGTTGCGGGAATAGTGTTTGCCGTTTCACATTCGGGCTCAAATAAAGAAGAAACCTCTTCGGAAAGCGAAACGATTTCATCATCGCAATACAGGGAAATCACAAGCCGCAAGCGTCCAACCACTTCAAACAAAACAACAGCATCAGAGAAAACAACCGAAAAAACAACAGAGAGCACAACGGAAAAAACAACTCAGAGCACAACAACTTCCACAAAGGCAACAAAAGCCGTTTTTTCTGTGTATGTTGATATAGACGGAAACGGCTCCGTAACGGGAGAGGGCGAATATGAAAACGGCAAACAGGCCGTGCTTGTTGCCACTCCTGACGCCGATTCGCAGTTCATAGGTTGGTATGATAACGATACGGGAGAGCTGCGCGCATCCGGAAGCAAATACACTGTGAGAGTGAATAAAAATATCAATCTCACAGCTAAATTCCAAAAGGTTGATGAAACAAGCGAGGCACAGTGATTTGAACAGCGGCAGTTAAACAGCCCGGGGCGTTTCACGCTTTGTGCAAAAAAATACTTGCATTTTATAATGTAATGTGTTATATTATTTGAGCATTGAGGGGCAATATCCCGTAAATGCTTTCAATGCGCCGGTAGCTCAGTTGGATAGAGTGTCTGGCTACGAAACGGCACGCCATATTTTTAATGAACTGTTAACAACTTAATATTTGCCTAACCCGCGCCGTTAGCTCAGCTGGATAGAGTGATTGGCTACGAACCAAACAGCCGCTTTTGCATAAAGTGTATATTTACAATTTAATAAGGTGTTACGCGCTGGTAGCTCAGTTGGATAGAGTGTCTGGCTACGAACCAGAAGGTCGGGGGTTCGAATCCCTTCCAGCGTACCACATATAAAATCCTTGAAACCGTTGATATACCTTGGTTTCAAGGATTTCTTTTTTTATTTTTGTTTGTTGAATTCGTCATTTTTACGACCACTTATTCCGTATAAACGACCACCAAACCGCCTTGATTTTCTGTTCAATATGAGGCATATATAATATGATATAATAAAATGTATAAAAATCTTAATTTTTGCATATTCCTGTATAAAAATATTTACGACCACCATAACGACCACTTATTTTCAAAACGAATATAGCCGCCGCGTATATCGCAACGGCTTATATTATATAATTTATGCTTCTTTCAATCGCTTTTCAGCAGTTATTGAAGCTGAGTATCCGATTTCAAAAGCAACTTCCATTTTATCAGCTGCCGTTGTTTTCAGCTTTTTAGTTGCATGGACATATGTGTTCATCGTGAAGGCTACATCCGCATGACCGAGCATACTTGATAATGCCTTGATGTCCACTCCCTCCTCAAGAGCTATCGTGGCACAGGTGTGTCTTAAATCGTGAAATCTGACATTTGGCAGTCCTGCCCGCTTTAGCATTCTTTTAAATTTTCTCGTCACTGCATTCTGATCTCTGTATGTGCCTGTTTCTGATGATGGGAACATAAGTGCTGTTCCCCTTGGCTGACGCATTTTTAATCTTGCAAGTGCCTTGACACAATCCGAACTGATTGCGATTGTCCGTATTGACTGCTTTGTTTTTGGCGTTTCCGATTGAAGTATGCCGTTAATTCTCTGCACCTGTTTGTTGATGCTCAGTGTCCTGTTCTTTACATCCAAGTCTGTCCATTCCAATGCAAGAATTTCACCGAGCCTCATTCCTGTTGTTAATTCAAGGTAATAAAATTCAAAGCAACCGCTCTTGAAGGCTTCTTCAAGCAAACGGTTGCTTTCTTCTTTCGTCAGAGTTGTCATTCCTTTAACTCTGTCTTTAGGCATATTCAGTTTATCGGTTGGATTTCTTGATATAAGTTCCTCATCAACTGCTTTCTGCAAAGCTGCGTGCAAAACTATTTTAATTGATTTAACGGTTCTTGAGCTTAATCCGTCTGCTATATCGCTTTTCCTCTTTTCATTTACTCTGCCGTTTTCAAATACATCCATAATATATTGCTGACATATCAGCTTTGTTAAATCTCCGAGATGATATTTACCCAGATAAGGGTTAATGTAGCATTTTATGATAGATTCATATCCTTGGATTGTTTTGGGCTTCAAGTATCCCTTGCAGTAGTTTTCAATCCATATTTTGTTCCATTCTTCAACGGTAGGATTTATACAGTCACCGTATCTGCAATCCTGATTGCGTATTTCTTTTTCTCTGTTTTCAATCAGCTTGTCAAGTTTCTTTTGGCATTCGGATTTTTTTATACTTGTTACGGTTTTGTATTTGTTCTTTCCGTTTTCATCCTTGCCGATATAAATACGTCCTTCCCATCTTCCGTCTGACCGTTGGACTATAGTCAATAAAGTAGACAAGTAAAATCACGAAAAATAAAAATTTTCAATTTGATTCGGAGAAAGACCGTT
>CANRMJ010000038.1 GCA_947631705.1 uncultured Clostridia bacterium | reverse complement strand
AATCATTTTTGCGAGAATTGTTTCCTTTTCAGTGGGTGCGCCAAAGGTTAATCCGCTTTCACAGGCAATTTTTACGGCGTTTATTACCGGCTCGTATGCGTGACCTAAAATACAAGGTCCCCACGAGCAAACATAATCTATATATTTTTTTCCATCTGCATCATAAATATATGCACCACTTGCTTTATCTATAAATAAAGGTGTTTGCCCAACTGCATTGCAGGCACGAACAGGACTGTTAACACCGCCCGGAATATATTTTTGTGCGTCACTGTAAAGTTCTTTTGATTTTAAATCACGCATTTAACCACCCCGCAACATCAAGTGCATGATAAGTAATAATTCTATCTGCGCCCGCTCTTTTAAGTGAAATCATATTTTCAAGTACAATTCGCTTTTCATCTATCCAACCGTTTTGTGCAGCTGCTTTGACCATAGCATATTCACCGCTTACATTGTATGCAATACACGGAATACCAAAACACTCTCTTGCTTTTGAGAGAATATCCATATACGCAAGTGCAGGCTTAATGATAATCATATCGGCACCCTCGTTCAAGTCATCCTCTATTTCACGAATAGCCTCTCTGCCATTTGCCGGATCCATCTGATATGATTTTCTGTCACCGAAATGAGGAGCAGAGCCTGCTGCATCACGAAATGGACCATAATAACCCGATGCAAATTTTGCACTATAACTCATAATAGGAATATTGATAAATCCGTTATCATCAAGGGCGCTTCGAATTGCACACACCCTGCCGTCCATCATGTCAGACGGAGCAATAATATCAGCACCAGCCTTAGCCAAGGATACTGCCGTTTTTGAAAGCAGAGGCAATGTTTCATCATTCAAAATTTCACAATTGCGAACAAGTCCACAGTGACCGTGAGAGGTATATTCACAAAGGCAAACATCAGCAATTATCAGAAGTTCAGGATATTTTTCTTTAATAAATCTTATTGCTTTTTGTGTTATTCCATTGTCATCATAAGCACCGCTTCCCACCTCATCCTTATACTCGGGAATACCAAAAATCAAAATTGCAGGAATTTTTGCTTTTGCGATCTTCTGCAGTTCTTCATCAATCCTGTCGATAGAATACTGATAAATATTCGGCATAGAGTCAATAGGGCTTTTAATATTTACGCCTTCAATAACAAAAAGCGGATAAATCAAATCATTAACATCTATCTTATTTTCGCAGACAAAATTTCTTATATTTTCATTTTGTCTTAACCTTCTGAATCGTTTCATTTTTATCCTCCAAGATTACAGAAATGATACCCTCTGCAGTATGCTTTTTGGCAACAAGAGGTTTTATATCACTATATTTTTTTAGTTCATTTGCAGTTATTTCACCTATGCAGACAGGCTTTGAATGATTTAATTTTCCTTCGTTTTCAAAAAAGGCGGACACGCTTCCTGCACTTGCAAAGGTTATATAATCCGTATTACAGTCAATACATTTTTCTATTGCTTTGGTCTTATAAAGCTTTACATCATTATAATTTATACCTGACTTATCAAGCTCATCCGTAAACTCTGAAGATCCGTCTTTTGCTCTTAAAATCAAAACATTGTCGCTGCTTTTCAGCTTGACAGACAGTTCTTTACCAAGAATTTTTGCGGTATATTCAGACGGGATAAAATCTGCTGTGAAACCATATTCAGCAAGTTTTTGTGAAGTACCCAATCCAACACAGGCGAACTTAAGATGACAGATTTTTCTGTAATCAATTTTGCTTTCTATTAGATAATCAAAAAATACTTTAACACCAACAGAGCTTGTAAAAGCAAGATATGTATAGCTTTTAAAATCATTAGGTATGCTGCTGTAATTCGGCACTATTTCTATACTTGGCTCAGTTGAAATATGAGCGCCCTGCTCTTTCAGCTTATCAGATAAACGATCAGAAAAATGTTTGGTTCCTGTCACTGTTACGGAAACATCGTCAAAAGGCAATTTTTTTGTTTTCTGAAAATTAAATTCCGCAACCTTTCCTATAACTAAAATGGCAGGTGTTTCAGCTAATCCGGCTTTATCCGCAATCGTATTGAGCGTACCGTCAATTCGCTTTTGCCTTTTGTCAAAACCCTTTGAAAGAATAGACGCAGCCGTGTTTTTATCCTTGCCGTTTTCAATAAGGCGATTGCATATGTTTTTAATATTATGTAAACCCATCAAAAAAACAAGTGTGCCATTCAAGCCTGCAAGTGCCTTGTAATTTTCATCTGTTTCAGTTGCAGTATGCCCTGTTACAACTGTAAAGGACTGTGCGGCGCCTCTGTGCGTTACAGGAATACCCAAATTTTCAGGCACGGCGATTGAAGAGCTTATCCCCGGAATAATGTCAAATGGTATATTTTCACATTGCAAGGCAAGAATTTCCTCTCCCCCTCTGCCAAAAACAAAGCTGTCGCCGCCTTTCAGCCTTACAATTTTTTTGTTCTCTTTGGCTTTTTGAACTAAAATTCTATTTATATTTTCCTGCTTTTCGCTGTGATTGCCAAATCGTTTTCCTACAAATATCATTTCTGCCTTCGGCTTTGCAAAATCAAGCAAATCATTATCTATCAAGTCATCATAAACAATAACATCCGCAGATTTTACTGCATTTAAACCCTTTATAGTTATTAAATCTTTTCCGCAGCCGGCGCCAACCAGTGTTACACTACCCATATATTTCTTCCTTTATTGCATTACACAATTTTTGATAATCTACATATAATCCTATTTTAGAGGCTTTATTCCCACTAAACAGAGCGGTTATTTTAATCTCATCGCCATTAACCTGTGAATATACACCAATCGGCATTGTGCAATCTGCCTGCAAAAGACTTAACATATACCGTTCGACAGTAAAGCGCTTAGCTGAATTTTCATCGCTTATCAAATGGAGTAAATTTACAATTTCACTATCACTTTCACGGCACTCAACACCAATAATCCCCTGACAGGCGGATGGAATAAATTCATCAGGTTCAAACATCATTATATCAAAATCCGATAAATTGGCATCAAGTCTGTCAAGACCAGCCTTTGCAAGTATAATTGCATCGTATAATCCATCACGAAGTTTTTTAAGTCTGGTATCAACATTACCTCGTATGCTTTCATATTTAGCATTTGGGTAAACTTGTTTACATTCAGCAATTCGCCTTGCACTGCCTGTGCCGATAACTGCATTTTCTTTTAAATTTTTGCCTTTAATTGTGATAAGGCAATCCCTTGGGTCGGCGGCCTTTGGCACACCTGCAATAGTTAAGCCGTCAAGCAACTGATATGGCAAATCCTTACCACTGTGAACAGCAATATCCGCTTGACCGCTTAATATGTATTTTTCAATTTCTTTTACAAAAAGACCTCTTCCTCCTATCTGATTGATAGGACTCATCTGATCTTTATCCCCTTTAGTGGATATCTGTAAAAGCTCTACTGCAGCACACTTTTCTTCCAGTGCTGTTTTTATCATATTTGCCTGAACAAGTGCAAGCTTACTGCCCCTTGTGGCTAAAATTATTTTTCTCATTTCATCAACTCAGCTAATTTATTTTTTAATATTTCTGCTCTGTCTTTTTGATTGGGTACTTCTTTTTTCAGCTGTTCCCTAAAAGAACTCATTTCGTCAATAATGCTCTCTATATCATCAGGCAAAATACTATCAATTTCTTTTCTTATGTATTGGCTCATAGCGGGACTTTTGCCGCCCGTACAAATTCCGATAGTTAAATCTCCTCGTTTGATTAAACTCGGAAAAATAAATGTACAAAGCTCCGGATCATCAACAATATTAACAGGAATTCCTCTGCTCTGACATAAAATAGAAATCTCTTGATTGAGATTTCTGTCATCACTTGCACCAATTACATAATCCGCTATATCTAAATCTGAGGGTTCAAACGCCTTTTGAATATAGCCATCAATATCACTTCCACTTGCAATAATTTTAATATTGTCTGTAAACTGCTTTAAACGTTTTATTTTCCCCTTTGCAACTCTGCCGCCGCCTATAACAAGAAAGGTCTTATTCTCAATATCTTCAAAAAAAGGAAATAACGTCATATTGTACCCTCCATTTTTGAAAAAACATTTATAAAGCTTTCAAGTTCCTTTGAATCAGCATTATCACGGAATAAATATATAAAATGCTTTAAATTTCTATCTTCAATTTTTTCTATTTCAGGCAAAAGCTTATGAAATGACAGTGTTTTAATAAGCTCATCAATATCATTATTAATTATATCTTCAGCAGATTTCAGTTCATTTGCTTTGATTTTTTGTTTTCATCTGCAATTTTCTTTAAATCATCTATAGTAAAAAGTATGCAGTTATCAATTAAATCTATTTCTTCATCAATATCTCTCGGAACTGCAAGATCAATAAAAAGCCTTGGTTTATCATTTTCAACTGCATTTTTAACTCTGTCTGCCGTAAATATATAATGGGGACTTTTTGTAGCGGATATAATTATATCTGCGTCATTAAGATAATCATACCTATTTTTATATGGAATAATATTTATACTATTGTTGATTAAATGACGGTTTCTCGATGTTGCATATATATTAAACTCATTATATGAGACAAGATTTTTAACAACTTTTGAACCTATATCACCGCTCCCGCCAACCAGTAGCACTTTCTTTGATTTTGATATAAATTTATGACATTTTGCCGCTGTAAGCGTTGCAACAGACACAGAACTTTTTGAAATTAAGGTGTTGGTTTTAACTTTCTTAGCAGTTGTAATAGCAGCCTTAAACACAGTATTCATTTCAAAATCCGTAAAATGATTATTTTGAGAAAATTCAAATGCCTTTTTTACCTGACCGAGAATTTCATCTTCACCAAGTGCCATAGAATCAAATCCGCAGCACACAAAAAACAAATGCTTAATTGCACTATAATCATCATAAAAAAAGAAATTACCTTTAACCTTTTCACAGCCGGCACCTGCAAAATCGGATAAAATTTTCAATGCATTATACATATCACCTGTGCCGTATAATTCACATCTGTTACAGGTGGAGAGATAAACACATTCTTTAATATTATTTGCTTTTAGAATATTTAAAAGCAACTGTACCTTTTTATCCTCAAAACAAAATTTTTCTCTCAAAAGTATATCTGCTGATTTATAGTTTAAAGAAAGCGAAAACATCCTATCCTCCCAAAATTTTTCCAAAAACAGTGTTGACAAACAGAAATTTTAGTGATATGATTTCAATCACAGGCCGCAATGCCTACTATTCATATAGGCTTTATGTGTTAATATATCACTAAAAAGATATATTGTCAAGAATAATTTAATAAAACAATAAAAAACAACTTCCTGACTTTACAGATAAGAGGGACACTCTGATGTAACACATTGTCTGAATCGGGAAGTTTTTTATTTTGAAAATGGAGTTGATGAAAATGGTTGATGTATTTATCTTTTGCCTGTTTGCAGCAGTAGATGAAAAAACCTATTTGTTAAACAACAATTCCTTGCAAGAAAATCCTACTGTAATTTAAAAAGGAGAACAAAATTATGAGTTTGGCTTTAAAAATCTTAACACCTATATCAAAGCTTATTATGCATTTTCTCAGTCCTGACGGACAGATTAAACAACCACGCATTTCAGGAAAATGCCCAAAGTTCTATGGTAATCCTGCCACAGCAAAGGATTTAGGAAACAAGAACAAAGATTTTCAAAATCCGTATTTTGCTCCAGAAGGCACAAATGGTATGCATGGTGATTCATATAATACCGAAGCATATCCATACAATGACACACTCGGAATCAATCCTGTTGTGAAATCAAAGGCACTTAATGTATTTGGCGGTATGCTTGCAACACTTATGTTTGACTCAAAAGGCAGAATCATGGCAATCAGTGGAAATGTTGTTGGATTCAGACTTTTACTTATGGATCCTGATACTCTTGAGGTACTTGCAGAAACAAGACTGCCACAGCGAGCATCAACAAAGGAATTCTTCAAAACTCTTGATTTTAGCAAAATTTCAAATGATACATCAGGAGGAGCATACTGTCACCTTCTCAAAGGCGACAGACCTATAATAGGCAATTCACACAATGTAATTCAGATTTACCGTATTAATGAAAGCAATGGCAATCCTAAATGGGAAATCGAAAAACAGTGGGACATATCTCCATATCTTCCAAAGAGATCATATATTCAGGATGCACTGCCTGACTACAATGGCAATATATGGTTTGTTACAAGACACGGACAGGTTGGTTTCGTTGACAAAAAAGATAAAGTTCACCTCACAAACATTGATAATGAAGAAATCCACAATACATTTGCAATAAGTGCTGACGGTGTTTTTCTCAATTCTAATTATGCTCAATACAAGTTTAACATTGACGAAAATGGAGAACCTTATGCCGTCTGGAGAACTGAATATGACCGTGGCACATCGCAAAAACCGGGTTCTCTTATTCAAGGAAGTGGAACTACCCCAACACTGCTTGATGTTCCAAGAAGTGACAGTTCAATCGCACATATTTTGGCTATTTCAGATCATGCAGATGAACGTATTCATGTTGTTATCTTTGACCGTGACAGTGGCGAAATTATAAGCCAGGTTCCTTTATTTGATAAATGACACATCATTACCGAAAACAGTCTTATTGCATATGACCGCTCATTTATCATTGAAAACAATTATACAATCAGTGGTAATGCAGCATTTCTTGAAAGAAACCCTATCGGCTATCCCGGTGTTGCAAGAGTTGAGGTTAATGAAGATGTAACAGATGCAAAATTAGTGTGGGAATCGAGAGAGGCTTCTCCTACCACTGTTCCTAAGCTTTCAACTAAAAATGGCCTTGTATATCTTTACACTCGTGAAATTAATGAGGATATTCCTAAAAAGGCTGTTGCATGGTATCTCACAGCTATTGATTATAAAACAGGAGAAACAAAATTCAAAATTTTTACAGGTACAGGAAGACGCTGGAACAACAGCTATGCGCCTATCACAATCGGACCTAACGGTACAGTATATGTTGGTGTATTTAACGGAGTTATTGCTGTTAAAGACACCAATATTGACAAGGAGTGAGTAATATTAATATTAATATTAAAGAAATAGATTCAAAGACAGCAGAAAAAGGCTCTGCAATTAAAACATTATGGCAGTTTGTTAAATTTATATTTGTAAGTCTAATTGCATTTTTCACTGAATTTTTTCTACTCAACACACTAAAGTATATTCCTTTTATACATAATCTCTACAGCACCGATTTTCATTGGTGGATATTTAAGTCAGAGGTTGCTGCAGGAGGTTTAGGCTTCTTTATAGTAAGTTGTTTATCAAATTTTCTGTCACGAATAGTCGCATTTTTTGTCAACAGAAAGAAAACCTTTAATTCGGATGCTAATATCGCAATTACACTGCCTATATACATTGCATTTGCAGTGACACTGCTTATCTTCCTATCGTGGCTTAATCCGATTATAAAAGCTAAGTTTATTGCAATGGGTTTAGGAGATACTGCTGCCGCCAACGCATCCACAATGTGTTGCTGTTGTATTCAGTTTTTCTCATACTTCCCTGTTGATAAGACTCTATTCCATAAAGAAAGAAGTAAATAAAGCTAAAATCTCCCACAGATTTTTTCTGTGGGAGCACTGCATATTATTATGAAAATAAAAACAGGATAAAATTATGATTGAACAAATTTCTTCTACACAATTAGATTCTTTTAACAATTTAATACTTATTGATATAAGAGATGAAATTTCCTTTTCATATGGAAGTATTCCGGGTGCTGTCAATATTCCTGTTGAAAAGCTGAAACAAAACTATTCGAAACTGCCAAAAGACAAACAAATCCTTCTTTGTTGTAAAAGCGGAATTGTAAGTAATCCATTGGCCGAAGAGCTGAGAAATTTAGGTCTTAACTGCGCAAATCTTTCAGACGGATATTACGGTTGGCTGAAAAATCATATTGAAGAACAAAATAGTGATGCAAAAGTAATTGAACACAGTATACACAAAAAATTCAGTAAGTCATTATTAAGTAAATTTATAACTGCAATCAACAAATATGATTTAATTCAGCCTAATGATAAAATAGCCGTATGTATATCCGGTGGTAAAGACTCTATGCTTATGGCAAAACTATTTCAGGAACTGAAACGGCATAATAAATTCCCATTTGAACTTGTATTTCTTGTAATGGATCCGGGATATAATCCACAAAACAGAAAAATTATTGAAGGTAATGCCAAAAGGCTTCAAATACCAATAACTGTTTTTGAAAGTGATATTTTTAACACGGTATATAATGTTGACAAATCGCCCTGTTACCTTTGTGCAAGAATGAGAAGAGGCAATCTTTACAGTAAGGCTAAGGAGCTTGGCTACAATAAAATTGCCCTTGGTCATCATTATGACGATGTTATTGAAACAATAGTTATGGGCATGCTTTACGGTGGACAAATACAAACAATGATGCCCAAACTGCACAGCACTAATTTTGAGGGAATGGAACTTATAAGACCAATGTATCTTATTGAAGAAAAAGACATCAAGCATTGGCGTGATTATAATGATTTACATTTTATTCAATGTGCGTGCCGATTTACTGATGATTGCAATTCCTGCAATCCGAACGGGGAAGCAAAATCAAAAAGACAAGAAATTAAAATGCTTCTTCAACAGCTTTCAGAAAATAATCCTCAAATCAGGCAAAATATTTTTAAGAGTGTTGAAAATGTAAATTTAAATACGATAATAGGATATAAGCATAAGGATATAAAGCATAATTTTCTTGATGAATATTAAACAACAAAAACCATAGAGTTAAAAGCAAACTCTATGGTTTCAAATTTTATGATTTATTATAATAAAGCCACCTTTTCCAATACCTGTTTTAAATCATTTATAATATCTCTTTATCTTCAATACCTACACCTATTCTCCTTAAATGAAATACTCAACCGTATCTTCCTGAGTTATTTTGGTATTTTCATTAAAAAGCAATACCGCCTCTCGTGTATCAATATCCGCAAAAGAGTAAAGTTCCTCTTTATCATTGTTAAAACAAGAAATAGGAACAATCCTGTTATATTCAAACGGCTTATCAAGAACTAATTTAATTTCTTCTTTATCAAAAGGTTCTTCCCTGTAATACGGATCAAACAGCAATAAATTATCATTTTTAATGCCTGTAATAAGAACATAGTGCCATTCATCATAAAAAAGTCTGGCAACAACAGCACCACCTCTGACAAGTGTATCATTAATCAGACTGCTTTGACCGATATATACCTTTTCGTCTGATATGTAAGACGATGAAACAGGCAGAAGTCCCATCTTTCCGAAATTATTTATCCAGTTACTCAAAAACATCATAGCAGAGCAGGATGTTCCAAGCTTTCCGGGTATACCATCATTACCGTGGCAATCAAGACAATAAAGCATAATATTACGCACGATTTCAGGGGGTATTTCCTCTCTTTCAAAAAGAAAACTGATTGCGTTAAGCATTGATGTAGGTCCGCAATCATAATCTGATATCTGATAATGTAATGGTATTTTCATAGTTAATCCTTTGAAATCATAAGATTTAGCGCAAGCTCTGCTGCTTTTTTCAGTTCGTCAACAGTTGTCCATTCATTTAATGTATGACAGTTATTCATTGCAGTCGCAACCACAATACCATTTATTCCATTCTGCGCCATAACATTATTATCACTGCCGCCAAAGGAACGCTCCAATTTGGGTACAAGCTGTAAATTATTACATACATTTTTAAATCTTTCAACAACCTGATGATTTATATCAGTTTCATAAGCAGTTATGTTTTTAGTAAATGATACATCAGAATTTGCACCGAATTTAACTGCTGTATCTGTAATAATTTTTTCAATGTTATTATACTGCTCAACAGCTTTTGTGTCTGAATAGCTGCGTATCTCACCTGTTATACTGCATTTGTAAGGCACAATATTAGTTGCTGTTCCGCAATTTATTGTTCCGATATTTACAGTCGTTTCAGCATCAATTTTGCCGCAATTTATTTTTGATATAGCTTCTGCAGCAATTTTTACGGAATGAATGCCCTGTTCAGGTGCAAAACCTGCGTGCGATGATTTTCCAATAATTTCTGCATTAAATGAAAGAATGGTCGGTGCGGCGTATGCAGCAGTTCCAACCTCTCCGCTCAAATCAAAAACATAAGCCTCTTTTGATTTTACTTTATTAAAATCAAACTGCGATACTCCTTTGCAATAATTTTCCTCAGATACAGAAAAAATAATTTCAATCGGTCTATGAGAAAGATTGTTTTCTTTAACAGTTTTTAATGCTTCAATAATCGCACAAACACCTGCAAAATCATCAGAGCCTAAAACAGTAGTACCGTCAGAATGTATTTTACCGTCATTATCAATAAAGCACTTTTTATTTTTTGCAGGCTCAACAGTATCCATGTGAGCAGAAAACAAAATCGGAGGTAAATCCACATCACCTTCAACATAAACATATAAATTGCCTGCATTACCATTGATATGTTCCCCTGCATTATCTTCAGACACAGATATATTTAATTTTGCAAGCTCTGTTTTTAAGATGTCACAAACCTGTCTTTCCTTTCCTGACGGACTATCTGTTTCAACTAAATTTTTAAATGAAGTAAGTAATCGGGTTTCATTTATTTTCAGCATAGATACAATTGTTCCTTTTGAATAAATTTTTAGATTATATAATCAAAGCTTCCTAAATCATTTTTATGATTTAGCACATCCTGAAGAGTGATACTGTCAAGATATTCATTCACTGCTTTATATAAACCTTCCCATATAAAGAGTGTTGTACAAAAACCACTTCTTTCACATAGATTTTTATCCTGCTCAAGACATTTTACAGGGGCAAGTCCACCTTCGGTAATACGAAGAATATCTCCGACAGTATATTGATCAGGTTCCTTAGCAAGCTGATATCCACCCTGATAACCTCTGTTTGTTTTCAAAATACCCGGTTTGTTAAGTACAGAAACAATTTGTTCCAGATATTTTTTTGAAATATCCTGTCTTCTTGCAACATCTTTCAAAGCAACATATCCGTCAGCTCTATGCTCTGCAAGATCAATCAAGAGTCTTAGTGCATATCGTCCTTTTGTAGATATTTTCATAATTTTCACATCCAATAGTGTATTATAATCGAATTAACCTGTGCTATCGACAAACAGTATATAAAACGGCAGAACATATCCTACCAAATTGATATGTTTAATATGTTTATGATTATATCACTCAACAATCACAATGTCAAGAAGCCATAAAATTCAAAATAAGGAGCTAATGAATTGATATTGGATTTTTCAATAGTTTATAAAGATGCTCTTGAAAATCTCTATGAATCCAAATTTGAAATTGATTTAAATAACAGAGATACTACAACACTTAGTTTAAAAGAAACTATACAAATATTTCATTAATAAATTTTATAAAAGCAAAGCAACTAATTCTCCACTATTAGTTGCCTTTAAATCGTGAATAATTATTCCTATCGCATAACTCTTCACGAAATTTTTAAATACTGTTTTTACCACATTATTTATATAGCAATGATAATCGAAAGGCTTATTAATATATTGTTATAGGAAATCATTAAACTGATTTTGTGTGGAGATGATTGTTGACACCTCTTAACAGTATTAATATTGGAAATGCCCTTTATGCAGGTGTCGAAACATCGGGTAACACCTCAATGTAATATGGTGCAGGGCGTGTTCAAAATTTTTGTCAAATTAAACACCTCCATCACAATTGTACATCAAATTTATGTTAGAAAAAACTTTTATAAACCATAATTTGTAAAAGCAAAAAAGACAAACAAGTTCTTTCTAACTCGTTTGTCTTTTTTGGTGCGGAAGAAGGGACTTGAACCCTCATGAACTTGCATTCACTAGAACCTGAATCTAGCGCGTCTGCCGATTCCGCCACTTCCGCGTATTCGGTTATAAACAGAAGTCCTCAAATTTTTACACGGCGAGGACGACCGAGGCGGAGCTTACTTTCGGTTAGAAACTTACTTTTCTGCTTAATCCGCTATTAAAAAATCGGTTTATTTCCGATTTTTTCCAAAATTAAAAACTCAAAACAGAACGTTTTTTCAACAAGTAGTATGTTAACATATCAACCTTGAAATGTCAATTGAATTATAATATAATATTTATATGTTTTTTTCGGAGAACGTGATGAAAAAGGTAATTATGATTATATTATCCGCTTTTTCGGCGGGATATACCGTTTGGTATATGAGTCTCGGTAGTCTTACCGAAAACAGCGGAGCACTTTCAAAAACAGGATTAACGCACCCACTGTATTTTGCTTTTTGGGGCATTTTGGTTTTTTCGGCAATATATGTTAATTTGCTTTACGCGTATAACAATTTGCCCGAAAAGCACAAATTTCAATACTTTTTATGCGCATTTTCTGCCGTTGGAATGGCACTCACCTTAACCTGCGATTTCGATTACGCAAAGAGAGCGCAATATTTTCTTCACTGCGCAGGATCTCTCTCATTTTCCGCGCTGACCGGTCTTTGCGTTTTTCTTATTTTTCTATTAAATTACAGGCGCGGCAGGCTTTACGCCGCTTTTACATATATAATCGGCTCAATACTTATTGCCGATTTGATTCTGCTGATTATTTTTAAAGAAACTGCTTTAATTGAGGCTGTGCCTGTGCTATTTGCTCTTACAATTCTTCCGATTTTAAACTTTACAAAATTATTCAAGGAAAAAGTTTATGCTTCACGATGACTTAAAAAAACTGAACCGCTATCCTTTTCATATGCCCGGTCACAAAAGAAACGCCGATTTTGACATTATCGGCAGTGAAATTGATATAACGGAAATTGACGGATACGATAACCTGCACTCCACAACGGGAGCAATCGGCGAAATAGAAAAAGAACTGTCGGAAATATACAAATCAAACCGTTCATTTATGCTTGTCAACGGTTCAACGGTTGGAATTCTCGCTGCCGTTTTTTCACTTACAAAACGAGGAGACAAGGTTATTGCGGCTCGAAACTGCCACAAAAGCGTTCTTTCCGCCTGCTTTCTCAGAGAGCTTGATGTTGTATATATTGAACCTCAATTCAACGATGAACTCGGTTGCTTTACATATTTGACACAATCTGTTGCAGACAGCGCCGTTAAAAGTAACCCCGACGCCGTGTGCATGATTATCACAAGCCCTACTTACGAGGGGTGCACAAGTAATATTAAATGCAAAATACCGTTGATTATTGACGCCGCGCACGGCGCGCATTTCGGTTTCGGTGATTTTCCCGATTATCCAAAAGGAGATATCGTTGTTTCAAGTCTTCACAAAACCCTGCCGGCGCTGACCCAAACAGCAGTTCTAAATTCTTACAACAGCAATTTTAACGATAAAATAAAGTTTTATTTAGATATTTTTGAAACGTCATCACCGAGTTACGTTCTTATGAATTCCGTATCAAAATGCGTTGAATTCCTCAATAATTCAGTTGATTCATTCAAGAAATACACGATTAATCTTAACAATTTTTATAATTTGAAACTCAAAAACTTAGAAATAAAAAAGTTCAGCGACCGCGGAAAAATAATCATATCAACCTGCAAATGCAATATCAACGCGGAAGAGCTCGCAAAAAAGCTGAGAAATGATTACAATATTGAACCTGAATCGGTAAGTATTAACTATATTATACTTATGACCTCCGTTGCGGACAGCGCAAACGCATTTAATAGACTTGCGAAGGCGCTTATTGAAATTGATTCCGAATTGTTTTCAACCGAGCCTAAATATATTGAAAAGCCGCCAGCGCCAACAGTAAAGTGCAAAATATACGAAATTAACGAAACGCTCCTCTGCCCTCTTTCGGACTCTGTCGGCAGGATTTCAGCGGAATTTGTTTATGCTTATCCACCTGATATACCTATATTGGTTCCGGGAGAAATTATAAGCGAAAAAATTATAAACTCAATAAAGGCGATGAATTGTTCGGGCGTTAATATATTGAGCGATTCTGATTTACTGCCGGACAGTATATTGACAAAAGCCGAATAATATTATAAAATAACATTAATTTTACAAAAGAGGTGTTTTAATAATGAAGAGAATAAATACATTAAGCTCGCGAAATCTTTGCGAATCAGCTAAAAAGGGCGGCTGCGGCGAATGCCAGACTTCTTGCCAATCTGCAAGCAAGACTTCCTGCTCGGTTGCCAATCAGAAATGCGAACAGCTTAAAAAATAACAGGAATATTACACGGCGGTATTACCGCCGTTTTTCTTTGGAGAGGAAAATGATTCACTCATACAAACAAAACGGTTACAATATCATAATTGATCAAAACAGCGGCTGCGTTCATTCCGTAGATGACGCAACGTTCGACATAATTACTCAATACGAGCAAAAAAGCAAGGATGAAATAAAAACCGATATCCTTAAAAAATACAAAAACCGCGCGGATGTTACCGCTGAGGAAATAGACGTTTGTTTCAGAGATATAGATTCTCTTATTGCGGACGGCAGACTTTTTTCCGAAGATAAATTTGAAAAAAGCGCCTATGATTTTAAAAGGCGTCAGGGCGTAGTAAAGGCAATTTGTCTTCACGTTGCCCACGGCTGTAATCTCGCGTGCAGTTACTGCTTTGCGGGAAAGGGCGAATACAACGAAAAAGGTCTTATGAGCCTTGAAACGGGAAAAAGGGCAATAGATTTTTTGATTGAGCAAAGCGGAACGAGAAAAAATTTGGAGGTTGATTTTTTCGGCGGAGAGCCCTTGCTTAACTGGGACGTTTGCAAACAGCTTGTTCAATACGGGCGCAGCAAAGAAAAAGAATATAACAAAAATTTCAGATTTACCCTTACAACAAACGGAATTCTGCTTACTGACGAAGTTATTGATTTTTGCAACAGAGAAATGAGCAATGTTGTTTTGTCTCTTGACGGCAGACAAGAAACTCACGACAGATTTCGCGTTTTCCGCAACGGGCAAGGTTCATACTCGCAAATCGTGAACAATTTCAAAAAATTTGCGGATTCACGTAATCAATCAAATTATTATATGCGGGGAACTTATACGCATTTCAACACTGATTTTTCGGAAGATATTTTGCATATGGCAGACCTCGGATTTAAAGAGCTTTCCATTGAGCCTGTTGTTGCCGACCCCAAAGAGCCTTACGCTCTGAAAGAGAGCGATTTGCCGATATTGAAAGAGCAATATGAAATTCTTGCGTCAGAAATGCTGAAACGCTACAGAAAAGGTAACGGCTTTACTTTTTATCACTATATGATAGATTTAGACGCCGGACCCTGCATAGTTAAGCGTGTTTCGGGCTGTGGTGTAGGCACCGAATACCTTGCTGTTACACCGAACGGAGATTTATATCCCTGCCATCAGTTCGTTGGTGATGAAAAGTTTTTACTCGGCAATATTTACAACGGTATTACAAACAAAAATATTCTTGACGCGTTTAGCGAATGTAACGTCTATTCCCACAAAGAGTGTAAGAACTGCTTTGCTAAGCTCTATTGCAGCGGAGGCTGCGCGGCAAACGCTTATCATTCCACGGGAAGTGTCAGCGGTGTTTACGAATTTGGCTGTGAGCTGCACAGAAAGCGTATTGAATGTGCAATAATGCTTAAAGTTGCCGAGGCTGAAGAAAACCTAAACGTCAATTATTAGTTAAACGCATAGATATAAGATATTGATTTTTTTATCAAACTAATGTAATATATTATCATTATTGTTCTTCTCGGGTGAAAAATATGGATTGGAAATCAATTTATAACGAAAAACTTGTCAGTGCCGAAGAGGCTGTTTCTCATATTCACGACGGTGATATTGTTGTTACAGGCTTAGGATGCGGAGAGGCTTACGGTGTTGAACGTGCTCTTGTGAATAACTATGAAAATTATAAGAACGTTCAGATAGTAAATATGCTGACACTCGGCAGTTCTCCGTGGTGCAGACCTGAAATGAAGGGTCATTTCACTATGAACAGTCTGTTTGCCTCTAAGAGCAACAGAAAAGCGATAACAGACGGCGTGTGCGAATACACAACATCTCACTTCTATGAAATTCCCTACATATTAAAAGAATATATTTGCCCGAGAGTTTCTTTGGTAATGGTGTCCCCTCCCGACGAACACGGCTACGTTTCATTCGGCACAACTGTTGATTACGCAAAGGGCACAACAGATTATTGTGAATTGGTTATTGCGCAGGTAAACAAATATATGCCGCGCACTTTCGGAAACAGCTCAAAGCATGTGAGGGATTTCACTTATTTTGTTGAGATAGACGAACCCCTTCCAGAGATTAAAGACATTGCAATAAGTGAAACGGAAATGAAAATCGGAAAAAATTGCGCGTCTCTGATTAACAACGGAGATTGCCTTCAACTCGGTATCGGCGGTATCCCCAATGCCATATGCGCCCAGCTTTGGGACAAAAAGGATCTTGGTCTTCACAGCGAGCTTGTCGGCGACGGAGTTGTTGATTTACTTGAGGCTGGTATAATAAATAATAAGAAAAAGCAGACATACAGAGGCAGGTCCGTTATCGGCGCAGCATTCGGCTCTAAAAAACTTAACGACTATATTAACAATAATCCTTCTGTAGAAATGCATCCGATTGACGAGGT
>CANRMJ010000037.1 GCA_947631705.1 uncultured Clostridia bacterium | reverse complement strand
ATCTGCCATGCGCCGTCCATTTCATTGCCGAGGCACCAAAGCTTTATATTATGGGGCTCTTTGTATCCGTGGGCAATTCTCATATCGGACCATGCCGAACCGCCTTTGTGATTGCAGTATTCAACAAGATTTCTCGCCTCGTCGGCGCCTCTTGTGCCGAGATTTACCGCCATCATACATTCGGTTCCTGCTTTTTTGCACCATTTCATAAATTCATTTGTTCCGAAGTAATTCGGTTCCGTTGTACCCCAAGCAAGATCCAGCCTTTTCGGTCTTTTTTCAACAGGGCCGACGCCGTCCTCCCAATTATATCCCGAAACGAAATTGCCTCCGGGATATCGCACAATCGGAACACCCAGTTTCTTTACAAGGTCGATAACGTCTTTTCTGAATCCGTCCTCGTCTGCCGTTTTGTGACCCGGCTCATATATTCCGCCGTATACGGCTCTTCCGAGATGCTCAATAAACGAGCCGTAAATGCGTTTGTCAATGTTCCCTATACGGAATTCCTTTGCGATTGTCATTTTTGCTTTCATACGTATCACCCGTCTTTCAAAATATCTCTTACATATTATCATATATGTTTATTAAAATAAAGAAAAATTTTATTTTTTTAATTATAAAGTTTTTAAAGGCGCCAAGTTCCGTTTTGCGCATACTTTTTTATTCGTTTTCAACATACCGTTTTCTTTTGAATTACCAAAAAATCCTAAGAAAAATAAAGTATAGCAAACATTAATATGTGCAAAATATTACAGAGAAAATTACTACTTTACAGAAATAAAGGGAGAAATGTTTACATGAAAGCAACAGGAATTGTTAGACGAATAGACGATTTGGGCAGAATCGTAATTCCCAAGGAAATACGACGTTCTTTCCGAATTCGTGAGGGTGACCCGCTGGAGATTTTCACCGACGCGGAGGGCGAGGTGATTTTTAAAAAATATTCGCCCATAGGCGAGCTTTCCAATTTCGCAAATCAGTATGCCGAGGTTTTGCACAAGAGCGGCGGACTTCCGATAGCAATTATGGACAACGACCATGTTATAGCCGCCTCGGGAGTTAGCAAGCGCGAAATCCTTGAAAGGCGAATTACGAAAAACCTTGAAGAACTTATGGAAAACAGGGCAATTCATATTTCAACGCCCGATGTGCCGCCCATAAACGCGATAGAGGGCTTTAACCGCAAGGCAAACGTTGTTTATCCCATTGTTTACGGAGGAGATGTTTCGGGAGCAATCGCTCTGATTGAAGACGATTCAAAAGCTTTGCCCAGTGAAACGGATATAAAGCTCGTGCAGGTTGCCGCCGCGTTTCTCGGAAAACAGATGGAATAAAAATATTTCGGGAAACGGAACTGAATTTTCCTTTTGGCAATTCGCAGGCGTACAAAGGTACGGCAGAATTGCCAAAAGGCGAAAACGATAAATGCCGCTTGAATTAGATGTTCAAGGGGCATTTGCCGTTTTTACATTCTTTAACAAAAGTGTTTCGGATAGCGTAAATTGCAATTATTTTGTCTATTTTATACATATTTTTTTGAAATATCCGTTCTATTATATTAAAAATATAGAAATATGCACAAAAATATTGATTTTTTTAAATCACAGCGTATAATTAACTTAACAACAGAAACGTTATTGCTTATAAGCCTTTGGCTTTCACATAAATTTTTACCCCTTTGAAAAAAGCTGTCGAATATTCGGCGGCTTTTTTCATTATTTAAATATCGAAAATCAAAAATAAAATTATAAATATTATCTTCTTTTTTCGGTAAAAATATGATACTATTAAATTGACGCGGAGCAAATCACGCGCAAGAGGGGGTAAAACAATGCAGCACGAAATAACAAAAACGCAAAAGCTTCTTGATAAAAACGGCAACATCGCGGAACCGGGCTTTGCAAAAAAGCTGCTGTGGAAATACGGCAGAGAGGATATAAAAGCTCCCCGATGGCGTATTAAGGAATGGGATTACTATTACATAGGCAACCGCGATTACGGTTTGTGCCTAACGATTTCCGACTCGGGATATGTTAGCTGCCTTTCGGTTTCACACCTTGAATTCGGCGAGAACCCGATTCAGACAAACGGTTCGGAGCTTGGCTTTTTCCCGATGGGCAAGCTGAATTTGCCAAACACAAGCGAACACGGCGACATTCACGCAAAGGTGGGCACAGCCGATATGAGCTTTAAAAACGACGGCAAGGTTCGCCGCCTTACGGGCACTTATGACAATTACTGCAATTCAAAAAAACGCCTTGTGTTTGACGTTACGCTTACGGATTTTCCCGAAGAGAGCATGGTTATAGCCACTCCCTTTAACAAGGATAAGCATTTTTATTACAACCAAAAAATAAACTGTATGCGCGCAGAGGGATATTTTGAATTCAACGGCAAGCGCTATGAATTCAACAGAGAAAACGAATCTCTTGCAACTCTCGACTGGGGCAGAGGCGTGTGGACTTACGACAACACATGGTATTGGGGCTCAGGGCAGATGGTGCTGAACGATTCAAGCGTGTTTGGGTTCAATATAGGCTACGGGTTCGGCAACACCTCGGCGGCAAGCGAAAATATGCTTTTTTATAACGGAAAAGCGCACAAGTTAGAAGAGGTTTCGTTTAACATCCCCAAAAAAGGAAATGAATATCTCTACACGGAACCGTGGACGTTTTCATCCTCGGACGGAAGATTTGAAATGGAATTCCGCCCGATTATCGACCGCCAATCGCCTGTTGATTTAAAATTTCTTTGTATGATACCTCATCAGGTTTTCGGTCTGATTTCGGGAACGGCAATTCTCGACGACGGCACGGAAATTAAAGTTGAAAACAAGCTCGTTTTTGCCGAAAGGGTTCACAACAAATGGTAAAAATGAATTTTCAACCCTAAATTCCTTTCGGATTTAGGGTTGATTTTTTAATATTGCATTTGTTTCAGCCAAAATTAGCAAAACAATCCCGCCGCCGTTTTTCTGCCTTGACCTTGCGGCGGATAAGGTGCGATTTTGGGACTTAAATGATAAACGGATTAATTTTTCTTTTAAAACTCTTTTTTATATGATACAATTTTGTAAAAGGAGGCGGAGATATGAGCGATATTTTACAGGGGCTTAATGACGCGCAGCGCGAGGCGGTGACATCAACCGAAGGCTTTATACGTGTTATAGCGGGCGCCGGCTCCGGCAAAACGCGCGCCCTGTCACACAGATTCGCGTATCTTGTAAACGAAATAGGCATTCTGCCCGGAAACATTCTCTGCGTTACCTTTACAAACAAATCCGCAAACGAGATGCGCCGCCGTATACACAACCTGACGGGCGATAACGACACGGGATACATAAACACGTTTCACGGCTTTTGCGTTTCCGTTTTGCAGGAGGATTGCAGCGCCGTTCAATATCCTAAAAGTTTTCTTGTTCTCGACAATTCCGATATAGACTCCATGCTGAAAATCATTTACGAGGAACGCTCTTTGACAATGCGAAACATGACCTTCGCAAAAGCCCGCGATATGATTGAGATACGAAAAACGATAAAGGAACCCGATTATTATCTTGATATGATAACTATGCCGCTTAACACGCTGAAAGAAAAATATGACAGCTCGTCAAATCCCTCCGACATAATCTTTTACGGTTATTTATACCAGGAAAAAAAGTGCTTTGGTCTTGATTACAACGACTTGATAAAATTTTCTTTATACATTTTTGAGGAAAACGAAGATATAAAGCTGAAATGGCAAAAGCGCCTTGAATACATAATGATAGACGAATTTCAGGACATAGACGAGCTGCAATACAAGCTGATGAAGGTGCTTTGCGGCTATCACAAAAATCTTTTCGTTGTGGGCGACCCCGACCAAACGATTTACACTTGGCGAGGAGCAAACGTAAAATATCTGCTTGATTTCAACAGAGCCTTTCCGAATGTTAAAACGATAATGATGATGCAAAACTACCGCTCAACACCGCAGATTCTCGGCGTTGTTAACTCGCTTATAAGCAAAAACGCTCACCGTATAAAAAAGGATTTAATTCCCGTTTTGCCGTGCGGCGAGCCCGTTGTTTGCCACCACGGTGAAAATTCCGAGGCTGAGGCGGAATGGATGGTGCAAACGATAAACGCTCTGCACGAAAAGGGCACGCCCTATCGCAGTATTTGCGTTTTATACAGAGCGCATTATATCACAAGAACGGTTGAAGATGTTTTTATTCGTGAAAAAATCCCCTATACGATTTACAGCGGAGTTCACTTTTTTGACCGCAAAGAAATAAAAGACGCGCTCTCTTATCTGCGCATGACGGTATACAAGGACGATTTATCGTTTGCGAGGATCGTGAATGTTCCAAAGCGCAATATCGGGCAGCGCAGAATGAAATTTTTACAGGAATATGCCGAAAGCAACGGCTGTTCGCTATACGACGCGCTCACCGTGAATATTGACAATGAGATATTCAAAGGCACGCAGGCGCGGCAGTTTATATCGCTTATTGAATATTTTTCTTCGGGTTACGAGCAGCGGCAGGTTTCAGAGCTTCTTTCCGCCTTGCTTAATGAGAGCGGATATGAAAAAATGCTGCGCACCGAGGGCAGTCAAAACCGCCTTGACAATTTGGCGGAGCTGAAACAATCGATTTACGAATACGAAACATCCTGCGGCGAGGAGAGCACGGCGGAGCATTATCTTGCTCATATTGCGCTTTTTACAAACAGCGACGCGGAAGACTCGGGCGATAAGGTTAAGCTGATGACGGTTCACACCGCAAAAGGGCTTGAATTCCCCTATGTATTTCTTTGCGCTATGAACGAGGGCGTTTTTCCGTCCGGCAAAACGAACACGATTCAAGATATGGAGGAGGAACGGAGGCTTGCTTTTGTGGCGATGACGCGAGCCGAAAAGGGACTCTTTATATCCGAAGCGGAGGGCAGAACATTTGACGGTACTCCAAAATATCCATCACGTTTTATACTTGATATAGATCAAAATCTGCTTATTTACACTAAAGAGCCTAAAGATTCGCTTATTGCCGAGGCGCGCGAATATATTTTAAACAGCTCCCGCTTTATAATTGACGAGAACGACCGTCATTATTTTGAGGAGGGAACGCGCGTGATGCACAGCGTTCTCGGAGCGGGAACAATTACGGAAACAAATATTTCCAAAGCTGCCTACACGGTGCAGTTTGACGGGATAAAAACGCCGCGCGCAATCTCTTTTCGCGCAAAGCTTGAAGAAATAACTGATTAGCGAAATTATTTACAAGTAAAGGATTTACTGATATAATCTATTAAAAAGAAAAACGTTATTGAATGTTTCGGTTCCGACCCATTGAATTTAAAAAGATTCCCTGCTTATCAAACACGATCGGGCGAAAGCGGCTCCGTCAAAGAAAAACAAATTCATTGAGAGGCGCCGAAGATTACAAACAAGATTTTTTATATTAATTTATCATAATCTAATTGACTCATATATTTTTTATCAGCGCATAGTATTTGAGAGTATATACAAAACATCGGGGAGATGTGAACAATGAAAATCGCGATAACCGCGGCAATCATCGCAGCCGTTTTGATATTGCTGCTTTTTCTGATTTGCGGAGTTATTTTTAACTATCTTATTTGGGTGACTCCGATTAAAGTTCCCGAATTCATAAAAAATTTTTTTGCAAAAATTCTTTCGGGAAACGAAATGTCGGAGCAGTATACTGAAGACGCGCTTGCGGCTGAGGCAAAATTAGAGAAGATGCCGCTTGAAAAAATAACGCTTACCGCTCCGGGAGGAGAGCGCCTGAGAGGTCATATACTTCTTCCCGAAAAACCAAACGGCAGATTGGTGATAGCCTGCCACGGCGCGCGGAGCCACGGCCTTGGAGAATTTTGCTTTACCGCGCCGTTTCTTTATGAAAACGGCTATACGGTTGTTATGCCCGAACACAGGGGCTGCGGCAGGAGCGACGGAAAATTTATGGGCTACGGCACACACGAATCAAAAGACACATTCATCTGGCTCAATTACGCTCAGCGCCGTTTTCCCGATTACGACATATTTTTACTCGGCGTTTCAATGGGCGCCGCAACAGTGCTTATGATGAGCGACAAGCTGGAAAACACGGCGGTGCGCGGCGTGATTGCGGATTGCTCCTACACCTCTGCCTGGAACGAGTTTTCATATCATCTGAAAAAATCATTTAAAATGCCCGAATTTCCCCTACTCTACATATGCGATTTCTATTGCAAATGTATCGCCCATTATTCATTTAAAGACGCTTCACCTATAAACGCCGTGAAGAACGCCGCCCGTCCCATTCTTTTTATACACGGAAAAAGCGACGATTTCGTTCCGTTTTATATGGAAAAGGAGCTTTATAACGCCTGCTGCGCTCCGAAGGAAATGCTTGCCGTTGACGGAGCCGTTCACGCGCGCAGCTTTTACACAAACCCATCGCTTTACGGCAAAACGATAATTGATTTTATGAATAAATACAGCAGAATCCGCTGTTAAAATGAAAAAGGAGACTAAAAATGAAATTGTTCAAAAAGCTGCTTGCTTTATTCACGGTCAATGCAATCATCGCCGCAGCTATGCCCATAACCGCGTTTGCGCAGGAAAGGACTGATCATACTCTGAAATTTAATAACGGAACATTTAAAATTTTGATTTTATCCGATATTCAGGACACGGATACGCCGCAGAAAGAAACTGTTGATTTAATGAACGCTGCAATAACCGAAACCAAGCCGGATTTCATAGTATTGAACGGAGATAACATTGCGGGCTACTGGAAAGGCGTTGACATGGCGCAAACAGAAAAGGCTGTTGATATCGTGGCGGGCACGATTGACAGCTTCGGTATTCCTTTTGCTCTTGTTTTCGGAAACCACGACCACGAGGGTCTTGCGAATGAAAAGAACGGAATGACAGAGGAAGAGGCAAAGGAATTTATTCTCTCCCGCTTTCGGAAATACGGCACCTGCCTTGCTGTTGAAGGTGAGGAAATGACGGGAGTCGGAAATTACAATCTGCTGATTAAAGACAGCGCGGGCGAAAAAGACATTTTTAATCTTTGGTTTATGGACTCAAACCCGTATACACCCGAAGAAGAGGGCGGCGGCTACGGATATGTTAACGAGGATCAGACCGAATGGTATAAAAAAACATCTGATGAACTAAAGGCGGCAAACGGCGGAAAAGTCATTCCTTCTCTGCTCTTTCAGCACATAGCGGTTCCAGAGGTTTATGAAATGTTAAGCGTTGTGAAGAGGGGCGGCGGAGCTGTTCGCGGTCACGGCTCAAAAAGCGATAATTATTACGTTGTTAATCCCGAATACATATATCAGGGTTCTCTGAACGAGGGACCCTGCCCGCCGGACGTTAATCACGGTCAGTTTGACTCATGGCTTGAGCAGGGAGATATAATAGGCGCATTTTTCGGTCATGACCATGTAAACGACTTTGCGGGCGAATACAAAGGGATTAAAATGATTGCCGCGCCCGCTGTGGGTTTTTACAGCTACGGCGATCATCACGGAGTGCGCACAGTAACCCTTAACGAATCGGATTTAACCGCCTTTGATTCGGAAATAATTCTGTTTGAAGATTTGATTGATTATAAGGTTAAAAATATTTATAAGGCGCGCCACGGATATTACGAATACAAAAATATTTTTCTTCCGGCGGCGCTCGGCGGAGCGGGAGTTTTGGCGGCTGTTTTTGCCGCAGCTGTTCTGATTACGAAGAAAATTAAAAACAAAAGAAAATAAAAGATAAAGGAGCAGACATTATAATCTGCTCCCTTTTATTTTAAGGAATGGAACCTCAACGCACGCCTCTTCGGGAAAATCGGGATATTTAAGTTTATTTTGAATTGTGCTTTTCGGCGGCAGCGGTAACAAATCCGCGGAAAAGCGGGTGGGGTCTGTTTGGTCTGCTCTTGAATTCGGGGTGAAACTGACACGCTGTAAACCACGGGTGATCGGGCAGCTCTATCATTTCAACTATATGATTGTCCGGCGAGGTGCCCGCAAAAATCATACCGCCCCTTGCGAGATCGGTTCTGAAATCGTTGTTTACCTCATAGCGGTGGCGATGGCGCTCATAAATCATAGACGCTCCATACAGCTTATATGATTTTGATTCGGGATTCAGCACGCACGGGTACTGACCGAGGCGCATTGTGCCGCCCATTTCCTCAACGTTTTTTTGCTCCGGCATAATATCAATTACGGGGTGAGTGGTTGCGGGATTGATCTCAGCGGAATCAGCGTCGCTGAAGCCAAGCACATTTCGCGCAAACTCAATAATCGCGGTCTGCATACCGAGGCAGATACCAAGATACGGAATATTTCTTGTTCGAGCGTAGTTTGCCGCCTTGATTTTGCCCTCTATTCCCCTGCTGCCGAAACCGCCGGGAACAAGTATGCCGTCCATATCACCGAGAATTTCGTCTAAATCAACATCATTGCCTTCAAGGCTTTCAGCATCTATCCAGTGGATATCAACTGCCGATTTTGTGGCGATTCCGCCGTGCTTTAACGCCTCGTTTACGGAAATATAACTGTCGTGCAGCTCAACATATTTGCCCACCATTCCTATTTTAACGGTCTGCACCGGATTGCGCAGGGCATGGAGCATTGATTTCCAATCTCCGAGATCGGGCTCGGAGCATTTCAGTCCGAGTTTTTTGATAACCACTCTGTCAAGCCCTTCGTTTTGCAGCATAACGGGAACAGCGTAAAGAATATCGCAATTGCTGTTTTCAATAACACATTCCTTATCCACATTGCAGAAAAGAGCGATTTTTCTTCTGATATCATCTGTCAGCGGGTGCTCTGTGCGGCAAACGATTATGTCCGGGTGAATACCGAGCGAAAGCATTTCCTTAACGCTGTGCTGCGTGGGCTTAGACTTCAGCTCGTCTGACGCCGCAAGGTACGGAACAAGCGTTACATGAATAAAAATGCAGTTTTCTCTGCCGTATTCAACAGAAAACTGGCGTATTGCCTCCAAAAACGGCTGGCTCTCTATATCACCGATTGTGCCGCCTATTTCAACAAAGCACACATCCGGCTCGTTTTCGCTGTTTTTTTCAATGGAACGCTTGATTTCGTTTGTAACGTGGGGAATGATTTGAATTGTCTGCCCGCCGTAAACGCCCTTGCGTTCGTCCGTTATTACTTTCCAATAAACCCTGCCTGAAGTTAGATTTGAATTTTGAGAAAGTGATTCGTCAATAAATCTCTCGTAGTGACCTAAATCAAGGTCTGTTTCGGCTCCGTCATCGGTAACGAAAACCTCGCCGTGCTGAACGGGATTCATCGTCCCGGGGTCAACATTAAGATAGGGATCGAGCTTTTGAGCCGTTACCTTTAAACCGCGCGCTTTGAGAAGTCTGCCGAGTGATGCCGCAGTGATACCCTTGCCAAGACCGCTCACAACGCCTCCTGTTACAAATATGTATTTCGTTTTCTTCCTTTCCATAATCTATCCTCCTATGATTTTTACGCCGTGTTCGGTTAAATTTGCAAAGTCAAAACAACAATTGCTTACAACAAAACGTCTCTTCTTTCGTTTGAGCTTGGCAAACGTTTTAAACCGTGATTTTGGCGGCGCCGCCGCTTGGGTCGCAGGTGAGGCGCACTCCAAGCTTTTTCATTACGCTTTCGTCGACCTGAGCAAGCAAAACAGATGAGTGCATTTCGCAGTTTTTAAGATTTTGCAGCTGCGCCATCGCGGCGGCGGCGTTACTGTCGCTCACCGCGGAAATTGAAAGGGCAAGCAGAACCTCGTCTGTGTGCAGGCGGGGATTGTGATTTCCGAGATGGTTTACTTTAAGCTCCTGAACGGGAATAATGACCTCCGGCACAATAAGCAAGGTTTCGTCGTCTATTCCCGCAAGATGTTTAAGCGCGTTCAGCAGCATTGCCGATGCACAGCCTAAGAGCTTAGAGGTTTTGCCTGTAATCAGCGTGCCGTCGTTCAATTCGATCGCGGCGGCCGGTTCGCCTGTTTTTTCGGCGATTTTTCTTGCGGCAACGGCGCATTTTCTTGATTCGGTGCTGATCTCCGCCTGTTTCATAAGCAGTTCGAGCTTAAAGATTTCATCTTTTTTATTCATTCCCCTTGCTGCGGCGCAAAGGGCGCCGTAATAACGCCTGATTATCTCCTGCCTCGAGCTTTCACATACAGTTTCATCGTCTATTATACAGTTCCCCGCCATATTAACGCCCATATCGGTGGGCGATTTATACGGGCATTCCCCGTAAATTTTTTCAAACATAGCTTTAAGAACGGGAAAAATTTCAACATCGCGGTTGTAGTTTACCGTTGTTATTCCGTATGCCGCAAGATGCCACGGATCTATCATATTTATATCGTTTAAATCAGCAGTTGCCGCCTCATAAGCCGTGTTTACAGGGTGATTGAGCGGCAGATTCCATATTGGAAACGTTTCAAACTTGGCATATCCCGCTTTTATACCGCGCTTGTTTTCGTGGTAAAGCTGCGACAGGCAGGTGGCCATTTTTCCGCTGCCGGGACCCGGCGCCGTAATCACCACCAAAGAGCGGCTCGTTTCTATGTAGTCGTTCATGCCGTATCCGCTGTCGCTCACAATATGCGAAATATCAGAGGGATAGCCTTCAATAATATAATGCCTGTAAACGGGTATGCCCATATTTTTGAGCCTTTCCTCAAAAGCCGCTGTTTTTGGGTGAGAAGAATATTTTGTTAAAACAACGCTGCCGACATAAAGTCCTTTCTGCCTGAAAGCGCCTATCAGTCTTATAACGTCAACGTCATAAGTTATGCCGAGGTCGGCGCGCAGCTTGCTGCTCTCTATATCTTCCGCGCTTATGGCAATAACGATTTCCGCCTGTTCTTTGATTTTCAGCAGCATTTGCAGCTTACTGTCCGGCTGGAAACCGGGCAAAACACGCGAGGCGTGGTAATCGTCAAACAGCTTTCCTCCGAATTCAAGATAGAGTTTTCCTCCGAATTCGGCAATCCTGTCTTTTATCCTTTCGGACTGCATTTTTATATATTTGTCATTGTCAAAACCGATTTTATACATATTCCCGCTTTGCCGATAAGGCATCCCCTTATAATAAATAACGGCTGCACCGAGGTACAACCGTCTGTACTTACATATTATACAGTAAAATACGCTTTAAATCAATAGAGTGCGTAAAATTTTTAAGCAGGCGAACACAACCGTTTTCTCATTAACAATTTGCCGCCGGCGCATTTTCTTGAATATTGAAAGAATATTGACTTTTTTTTGACTTATGATATTATATATCTGTTAAATTTTGTTGCTTCGGTCTTTGCGCGCAGGGCGCAAACGGAAAGGCTTTTTAAAATGGCGTATAAAATAAAAAAAGACCCCGTTAATAAAATACCAAAGCCTCAGCTTGTTTTTTGGATAATCGTAAGGCTTTCAATGATTGTCTGCGCGATCTATTCATTTGTTAACGGCGATCTTGTAATGGGATTTGAATCTGTTTTCTGTTTCATATTCACTCATTTGTGGGATATGTTTCAGATTTTCGGAAACGGCTCTTTTATAGAGGAAGTGCCTCCCCTGTCACAAACGCTGCTTAATTTAATCATTTTTGTGGGAATAGTTATCGGCTCCTATATGGGGATTTTTGATTCCGTTTCCTGGTTCGATAATTTTATGCATATTCTTTCGGGCTTTGTGTGCGCCTCTTTCGGATATGATTTTGCCTGCATAATTCAGCGAAAAAAAGGGCAATGCGCCGCAACGCTCGCGGCAATATTCGCGCTTATGTTCGCACTTTCGATCGCTGTGGGCTGGGAATTTTACGAGTTTTTAATGGACACGCTTCACGGCACAAATCTTCAACTGGCAAAAGAGGGCGCCGAAACGGCGATGTTTGATTTGTCTGAATACAACGGCGAATACGGTTATATCGGTCTTGTGGACACAATGACCGATATGATTATGAACGCCTCGGGCGGAATTGCCGGAATGATATTTATGATCATTCTGCGCAACAGAAAAAAGAAAAAATAAAATCCGCGGTTCAGTCGAATATTATTTTATTTTGCTCCTCACGGCTTACCCGTTTTCGATTGTTTTTTTAAAACTCGTTTAGTATAATAAAATTGAGGTGTGTTTTATGAAAGAAATAAACATAAGAGAAGTTAAGGAAAGTATCGTTGCTCTTATTGCCGACGATTGGGGTCTGCTGACGGCAAAGAGCGAAAACGGCTGCAATCCGATGACCGTTTCATGGGGCAGCATAGGCGAGCTTTGGGGCAAAGACACCGCCACGGTTTACGTTAGAGAGAGCAGATTTACAAAGCCTCTTATGGATAAAGAGGATTATTTTTCACTTTGCTTTTTCAACGACGATAAAAAGGATAAGCTGGCGTACTGCGGTTCAAAAAGCGGCAGAGATACCGATAAGGTGAACGGCGCGGGGCTCACAGCCATTTACGATGAAAAAGCGCCCTATTTTAAAGAGGCGAAGATAGCCATTATATGCAAAAAAGCGGCGTCGCTTCCGCTTGATAAAAGCTATATTCCCGAGGATATAAAAAGCAAATGGTATTCCGATAATGATTTTCATACCATCTATTTCGGAGAGATAGAAAAGGTATTGATTTCAGACTGATTTTAGTATATAATATTAAATGCCGAGTTGATTCGGCGCGGTTGCGTTTTCAGCGTAGCGCGCGGGCCCTGTGCGACGGGAGACCGCGAACCTTGTCAGGCGGGGAACCGAGCAGCAATAAGCGGATTATTCTGTGCGCCGCAGACAAGTCTGTGCGTTACGTTGAAAACGCAGCTTTATTTTTTAGATATAATTTTTTCTTATTGGCGGGGAGGTGGAAATTTGTATCAGGTATTATACAGAAAATATCGTCCAAAGGTTTTTTCCGATGTTTACGGGCAGGATCACGTTACCTCCACGCTTATGAACGAAATTAAGGAAAACCGCATTTCCCACGCGTATCTGTTTACGGGTTCAAGGGGAACGGGAAAAACAACATGCGCAAAAATCCTTGCGAAGGCGGTAAACTGCGAACACGGCAAAAACGGCGAGCCATGCAACGAATGCGAGGTTTGCCGCGGACTTGACGCGGGCACTATTTACGATGTTGTTGAAATAGACGCCGCCTCAAACAACGGCGTGGATAATATAAGAGATTTGCGAGAAGAAGTTAATTACACTCCCACAAGAGGCAGATACCGCGTTTATATAATAGACGAGGTTCATATGCTTTCGGCGGGAGCGTTCAACGCCCTGCTTAAAACGCTTGAAGAACCGCCTGCTCACGTTATCTTTATTCTTGCCACAACTGAGGTTCACAAGCTCCCCGCAACAATTCTCTCACGCTGCCAGCGCTTTGATTTTAAGCGCATAAAACCCGAAACAATGGCAATAAGGCTGAAACAGGTTGCGTCGCTTGAGGGAATGGAGCTTAACGACGACGCGGCTGTGCTTATAGCCAAAATTGCGGACGGCGCAATGCGTGACGCGCTTTCGATACTCGATCAGTGTGCGGGCAGGAGCAAAAAAATCGACGCGCGCCTTGTTTCGGAGGCCGCGGGAATAGCCGGCAGAGAATCGCTCTACAAACTTTCGGATGCGGTTTGCGCAATGAACAGCGGCGACGCGCTGAACATAATAGCCGAGCTTTACCGCAACAGCTACGATATGGAACGGCTTTGCGTTGACATGATAAACCATTTCAGAAATTTTCTGATTGTTAAAACAGTTAAAAAGAGCAGAGATTTGATTATATGCACCGATGATGAATACAATATGATCGTTTCGGGCACGGAAAAATTTACTCTGCCAAAAATTATTTTTGCGCTTGATATGTTCCAAAAAGCGCTCACCGTCATTAAGGGCGGCGCAAATTCAAGAATAGAAATGGAAATGAGCTTTATAAGGCTTTGCAGCCCCAAGCTCGATCAATCTGCCGACGCTCTGCTCGACAGGATTGCCGCTCTTGAGAAGGCGGTTAAAAACGGAGTTGCCGTCCGGCAGGCGGAAAAGCCTAATATTTCCGATATTTCCCCAAAAGAGGAAATTCAGCCGAAAGAATCGGAAAAAACCGCCGCTCCCGCGGAATCTCAAAAAAACGAAAAACACGAAGAGCCTCCAAAGCAGGAAAACACAGCGGAGAAAATCGCTCCGATCACAGAAAAACAGCCTTTGCCCGAACCGCCCGTAAAGAACGATTCCGCGTTGGAAACACCTGATACTGTTGAATTTTCACAGTGGGGGGAATTTCTTGAGGCGATTTACAAGTCGGATATTGCGTTATACGGCGTGCTGAACGGAGCAACGGGCTATATAAGAGACGAATTTTTCCTTATAGACAGTCAGAATGCGGTTTTGCGCCAATTCATAAGAATCCCGACTCATTCAAAGGCGATAAAGCAGGCGCTTTACGATGTTACGGGAAAGCAGTTTAAGCTTGGCCTTTTCAAAAAGAAAGAGGAAAAACCGAAATCTGACCCTCTTGAGGATTTAATATCAAAAGCGCAGGGAAAAATTGACATAAATATAGAATAATTTAAAAGCAAAGGAGAAAATTATGAAAGCAAGACTTCCGCAGGGAATGGGCGGCGGTTCGCCGCAGAATATGCAGAATATGCTCAGGCAGGCACAGAAGATGCAGGAAAATATTGAAAAAAAGCAGTCTGAGCTTGCAGAAAGGGAATATGTTGTTTCCTCCGGCGGCGGAATGGTGGAGGTTACCGTTACCGGCAAGCACGAGGTTAAAGCAATCGGTATAAATCCCGAGGTAGTAGACCCCGAGGATGTGGAAATGCTTGAAGATATGCTTGTTGCGGCTCTCAACGAGGCTATGCGCAAGATAGATGAGGAATCCGAAAGGGAGCTTCAAGCCGTAACAGGCGGCCTGAATATTCCGGGATTTTAAAAAACAACAGGAAACAGGGTCAAAATTATGGCATACAACTTAGCGCCTCTTCAAAATTTAATAGATCAGTTTGAGCGTATGCAGGGCATAGGGCACAAAACGGCGCAGCGCATGGCGTTTTATGTGCTCGGACTCAGCCACGAGGAGGCAAAGGCCTTTGCAGACGCGATAACGGACGCGCACACAAAAATCAAACAGTGCAGGATCTGCTGTGATCTTGCAGACGATGAGCTTTGCCCTATCTGCAAAAGCGAAAACAGGGATAAAAGCGTTATTTGCGTTGTGGAAGACTCGCGCGATGTTGCGGCGATAGAACGCACCCACGAATACAAGGGCACATATCACGTTCTTCACGGCGCCATTTCACCAATGGATAATATCGGCCCCGACCAAATAAGAATTAAAGAGCTGCTCGCCCGCCTTTCGGACGGCGTTGTTGACGAGGTAATAATGGCAACCAATCCAACGGTGGAAGGCGAAGCAACCGCTATGTACATAAGCAAACTGCTGAAACCAATGGGAATCACCGTTTCAAGGCTCGCCTACGGAGTGCCCGTGGGAGCAGATCTTGAATATGCCGATGAGGTTACGCTTTCAAGAGCGCTTGAGGGCAGAAGTATTATTTAGATATTAAAAGGAGTGACAGGCTTTGGGTAAGGATGAAATCAAGGTTGTTGCAAGAAACAAAAAAGCCTATCACGACTATTTTGTTCTTGACACATACGAGGCGGGAATAGAGCTTTACGGCACTGAAATCAAATCCATTCGCGGCGGAAGAGTAAATTTAAAAGATTCATTTTGCAGCGTTGACAACGGCGAAATGTTTGCAATAGGAATGCATATTTCACCGTATGAGCAGGGCAATATTTTTAACCGTGACCCGCTCAGAAAAAAGCGGCTTTTGCTCCACAAAAAAGAGATAATGCGCCTTTTCGGTCAGAGCCGCCAGCAGGGACTCAGCATAGTTCCGCTGGAGCTCTATATAAAAAACGGCCGCGCCAAGCTCCAAATAGGGCTCTGCAAAGGTAAAAAGCTGCACGATAAGCGCGAAGTGGCGGCAAAGCGCGACGCTCAGCGCGCGATAGAGCGCACAATAAGAGAGCGCGGCAGATAATAACATTTGAAAAGATGTCCCCCCGCCTCTATAGGCGGGGTGAAACACCTTTTTCTTTCAGCGGGAGACAAAATCTCTCACTGAAACGGGCTACGCCCTCAATTAAATTTTAATATGGGGATGAAAGGATTTCGACTGGGGCAGGGAATCTCGGTAAGCGTGCGGCGGAGTTGCACCGCCATAAAAGTAACACTTAAAATTAACTGACAACAATAGATCAGTAGCTTTAGCTGCCTAAGAGCGGCTTTCGTCCTGTCCGTGAGCGCCGCGGCACGGAACAGGGCGTCGATTAGCGGCGAACATGAACGGGAGAACGGCTCGGCTCCCGTCAGGTAACAGAGCCTACCGCAGCAAAGAGGCTGTTTGCCGCCGCTTTGTGAGGGGAATCGCCAAATGACAAACTACGCACGTAGAAAGCCTTGAGGATATGCTTTAGGACGCGGTTTCGATTACCGCCATCTCCACCAAAATAAAAAAATCCGAAACTCACCATAATCGGTGACGCTTTCGGATTTTATCTTTTATAGGCTCAATGTCAAATATATGAGTAGTTGTCCCAAAAAAGCCCGATTTTCGGGTTTTAACTTTTATTATTGTTTTTTTGCGTTTGGTGCAATAAAACTTTTTGCTATGATAACAATTCCCGCCGTTAGGCAAACCGCCGACGCGCCTAAAAGAGCCTTTGACGTCGGCGACAGAACGCTTTTTATTTCCGCTTGTGCTCCCGTTTCCGCCGAAACGGATATATCAAGATAATTCTTTTCCTTTTTGTCGTTCTTGTTATTAAATTCCAGACAAAAATATATCTCCTGCCCCTGCTCCGTCGCCTCTCCGAAATTAACCTCCGCGTCAAAATGCGGCTTTTCGGATTCAT
>CANRMJ010000036.1 GCA_947631705.1 uncultured Clostridia bacterium | reverse complement strand
AATATGCCGGTATAAACGTTAAAAAGGTTATTATACGCACCATGGCAATTTCCGGAGCCATATGCGGTCTTATAGGCTTTCTCACCGTTTCGGGCAAGGATCAGACCATATCGACCGATACGGCAGGAGGAAATGGATTTACGGCAATAATCGTTGCGTGGATTGCAAAATTTAATACGTTTACTATGGCGGCAATTGCGTTTTTGCTGATTTTCCTACAGCGCGGAGCAGCAGGAATAGCGTCGCAGTACGGACTTAATTCCTATCTTGCGGATATTGTTTCGGGAATAGTTTTGTTCTTCATTTTGAGCTGTGAATTCTTTATTGATTATAAAGTCAGTTTCCGCAAAAAAAGCAAGGAGGTAAAATAAGCTATGGAAGTTTTTATCGCTTGGTTTACCGCCGCCGTTTCTTTCGGCACTATCATTATGTACGGCTCTCTCGGTGAAATCATAACCGAGAAAGCAGGTCATCTGAATCTCGGCGTTCCGGGTATTATGTATCTCGGTGCCTTCGCCGGCTTTGTCAGCTCGTTTTACTATGAAACGCTTTCTTCAAAACCAAACGCCGCCGTCTGCATCATAATATCTATGGTGGCATCGTTTGCAGCTTCTGCGCTCGGCGGGCTTGTTTATGCGTTTATTACCGTAACGTTAAAAGCTAACCAGAATGTAACGGGTCTTGCGTTAACGATTTTCGGAACTGGGTTTGCAAACGTTTTCGGAGCGTTTCTTATGAAAGACCAGGTGTATGCCGCAGCTCTTTACGCGAACGGAGTTTTTGCGAAGGATATCTTCGGATTTGTGCCGGGAACCGTTGGTAAGCTCTTTTTCTCATACGGTTTTTTGGTTTATCTTGCCATTATCCTTGCCGTTGTGATCCATTTAATGCTGAACAAAACAAGAGCGGGGCTCAATCTTCGCGCCGTGGGTGAAAATCCCGCAACGGCAGACGCTGCGGGAATTCCCGTTAATAAATATAAATATCTCGCAACATGCCTCGGCGCGGGAGTAACGGGGATCGGCGGACTTTTCTACACGATAGATTACAATCACGGGATATGGTCTACAACGTCAATAATTGAATCTCTCGGCTGGCTTGCCCTTGCGCTTGTTATTTTTACAACATGGAAACCGCTAAACGCGATATGGGGTTCATATCTTTTCGGATTTCTTTATTGGCTCTATCAATTCCTGCCGGGAATACTCGGAATCACTCTCCCGAATTACACCACAAAGCTGCTTGAGATGATTCCGTATGTTATCACCATTCTTGTTTTGCTTTTTGTAAGCTTCAGAAAGAAAAAAGAAAATCAACCGCCCGCTCATCTCGGACTTTCTTATTTCAGAGAAGAGCGATAGCAACTGAAAATAGAAAACAACAGCCTGAAATAATCGGTTTTCCGCACCTAACGCCATCTTTTGCCTAAACATACGGGAGTATGCCCGCGTGAACGGAATGAGATTATGCACATAAGGCTATGTGTTAGGCGCTGTGTTGCTCAGGAAAACCTGTGGCATGATGAAAGGCAAGGGTGAATTTATATGCTTTCTGATATTGAAAAGGTGCTTGTGTCTGAGGATGAGCTCAGAGAAATCAACGCCCGTCTCGGTAAACAGATAACTGAGGATTTTAAAGATAAAAAACTGCTTGTTTTGGGAATACTCAAGGGCTGCGTGTTTTTTATGACAGACCTTGTAAGAAACATTAATCTGCCTCTAAGCATTGATTTTATGGCTGTATCTTCTTATGGCAGCGGCACCGAATCAACAGGCAGGGTCAAGATCATTAAGGATATTGATATTGATTTAAGCGGTTACGATGTTTTGATTGTTGAGGATATACTTGACAGCGGCAGAACGCTTAAATATGTTTCGGATATTTTAAAAACAAGGGGAGCGATTTCAATTAAAATAGCAACGCTCCTTGATAAGCCCGAAAGGCGCGTTGCCCCGATAACTCCCGATTATGTAGGCTGTGACGTGCCCGACGAGTTTGTTGTTGGCTACGGACTTGACTATAATCAGGAATATAGAAATCTTCCCTATATCGGGCAGCTTAAACGCTCTGTATATGAGTAAAAATTAAATTCTTACAGCTTAAAGCCGGTTTTCCGCCGGCTTTATTTTTTAACCTTTAATTAAAAAATTTTAACAAAATTTATAACCTGGTAAAATATTTTGTAATCTTTATGTAAAATAATTTAAAAAATTGTTTATTTTGTAATTATATGATGATATAATATTACAATAATTAGACTTATTAATTATAAATGTTACATTTTAAGGGGTGAGGGGCGAGTTGAAATATGCAAAGGCTTTATCGCTGATAGCAGTTGTTGCGCTTGTACTCGGCGGTTGCTCTTTTCGCCTTGCGTCTTCTGTTGACGAGCTGATTGCCCCCGTTTCACCGTCCGGCGACAATGCGGGCGTTCAGTATGCTATGGACAGCTTTTGCAAAGACGGCTATTCACTTAAAAACCCCGCGGGAGGGGAATATAAGAACTCCTATATTTTTTATGATATAAATTCCGATGACGTTAAAGAGGCGATAGTTTTTTACGAGCCTTCGGCAAATCCCGGAACCATTGATATGGCAGTGATTTTTAAAACTCCGAACGGATGGTCCGTTGCCTATAATGTTGAGGGTGAGGGTTCGGATGTATATTCTGTTGATTTTAAGGATTTGAACGGCGACAATACTCCTGAATTTATAGTGCTTTGGGATTCATTCATTAACTCACAGAGCCATACGCTTACGGTTTACAGGCAGTCTGAAAACGATGGCTCATATTCACTTGAATCAATAGGCAGAAATATAACGATGAATGATTATATAGCCATTGATTTTGACGGTGACAAAAAAGACGAACTGCTTGTGCTTACGGTTGACAGCGGTGATTCTATTTCCGCAAACGCGGTTTTATATTCTTATGACGATGATGGCGCTAAATCCCTCGGAAGCACCAAGTTGGACGGTCATATAAGCTCATACAAAAGCATTATAAGCGAAAATGCGGACGGAAATGTTCTTGTTTATGCCGATGCTGTTAAATCTAACGGCTCCCAAATGCTGACAGAAGTAATAACGTGGTCTGATTACTATAATACGATTATCTCACCGTTTTACAGTTATTCAACGGGAATAACAAAGAAAACGACGCGCCTCGCAATGCTTACCTGCCGAGATATAGACGGCGACGGGCGCACGGAAATTCCGCTTGACGCCTCCGATGCCCCTTATGTTCCACCGCAGGTTGAGGCTGTAAACTGGAAACAGTATGTTGATTCGGTTCTTGACCACAAATGCTATTCTCTTGCTGTGGAAAAGGATAATTATCAGATAATTATACCCGATGATTATTTTGACGATATAGCAGTTTCATACGATACGGAAAATTCGTTGCTTACAGTTAATGATAAAAATGAAAATATGCTTTTCACCGTAGTTTTTCTGCCGAAATCACAGCTCGCCGAAAATTCAGACAAGTATTCGGGATACACCGAAATTATGAGCGATTCGGGTTACGTTTATCTTGCCTCCTGCGGCAAGGGCGCAAATATACAAATAACCGTCGATAATCTGAAAAATATGATTAAGACGTATGAAGGAGATTAAAAAATGAAAAGGGTACTTGTTGCAGAAGATGAAGAATCAATCCGCGAGTTTATTGTGATTAATCTCACGCGCAGCGGTTACGATGTTGTTCAGGCGGAAAACGGCGCGGTCGCGCTTGATATTTTCAACAGGGATAACGGTGATTTTGATGTTGCCGTGCTTGATATAATGATGCCTGAAACAGACGGACTGACAGTCTGCAAGGAGCTGCGCAAACTTGCTCCCGATCTTGGAATCATTATGCTTTCTGCCAAAACACAGGAGATGGACAAGGTTACGGGACTTCTTGTGGGCGCGGACGACTATGTTACAAAGCCGTTTTCTCCGAGCGAGCTTATGGCGCGTGTTGACGCGGTTTACAGGCGTGTTGAGATGACGCGCGGATTCAGAAAAAATGACACGACCGGCGAAAAAATACGTCTTGACCAGTTTGAACTTAATCTTCGCAACCGCACTCTTATGAAAGACGGAAACTACATAGAGCTTACTCAGGTTGAATTTCAGATTATTGAATATTTCTTTAAAAACCCGAATGCTGCGCTCAGCAGAACGGATATTCTTAAAACAGTGTGGGGCGAAAATTATTTCGGAGACGAAAAAATTGTTGACGTAAATATTCGCAGACTTCGTATGAAAGTTGAAAACGATCCCTCAAATCCCGAAAGATTAATAACAATTTGGGGACTCGGATATAAATGGGTAACTAAAAATAAATAATTTTATTCAACGGAAAGCATTAAAAAATGAAACAGAAAATTCGTAAAGAATTGAATAAGTTCAGGCTGGAGGGAATCACCAAGCGCTGGGTTATAAATATAATCGGCGTTATTTTTCTGTTTCTCATTGCGGTGTTTGTCATTGCCGCCGTTTCTATAAAAATGTATTACTATAATTCCGTGGAAAGCATTTTATCAAGCGGCGCGTCAACAACCGCGGTCAGCTATTTTTCCACAAATCTTGATTCCGGCGCGTCGCTTGAATCCTCGGCGGCGCTGTTTATAGACAGTTATTCTTATAAAGATAAAACAACTCTTTGGGTAATGGATAACGACGGAAAGGTTATCGCCTCATCAAACGGTTTTGTTGAGGAAAACGCGGAGATGCCCGATTACGAAGCGGCTCTGACAAACAGCAACGGGCTGAGCCGCTATGTCGGCAAAATCAGTAGCGGCGGCGAAAAGGTTATGGCAATAACGCGCGCCATACATAATTCCGAAGGGAAAATCGTTGGCGCCGTGAGGGTTATGACCGCTATAAAAGAAATAGACGATCAGATACGTTCTCTGATTCTGTTGATTTTTCTTTCACTTGCCATCGTGTTTTTGATAATCCTTTTTTCCAACATTTTTTTTATAAGATCAATTATAATCCCGCTTAGGGAAATTACAGACACAACAAAGGCGATCTCGGGAGGAAATCTCGACGTAAGGATTGAAAAAAAGTATGATGATGAGATTGGAAATCTCTCCGACTCAATAAATTCCATGGCGGCAGATATCGCAACCGCCGATAAAATGAAAAATGATTTTATTTCAACTATATCTCATGAGCTGCGAACGCCGCTGACATCTATCAAGGGCTGGGGCGAAACACTTCTCTACGGAATAGACGAGGAGCATAATCGTGTAACAGCCAAGGGATTGCAGATTATTGTAAGCGAGGCGGGAAGACTTGAAGGCTTTGTTGAAGAGCTGCTTGATTTCAGCAGACTCCAGAGCGGCAGAATGACTTTAAGACTTGTTAAAACCGATATCTTTGCAGAACTTGACGAAACTGTGTTTACATTCCGCGAAAGAGCTATGAGAGAGGGAATAGAAGTAAGATACAGTATTCCCGATTTTCCTGCACCCGCGAACGCTGATCCTAACAGGCTTAAACAGGTATTTATGAATATTCTTGACAATGCTCTTAAATATTCAAAGATACAGGGCAAAATTTTTGTTAAGGCAGAGTTTTCGGAGTTAAACGGAAAAGGCGCCGTTAAAATCTCCATTGCCGACCAGGGCTGCGGAATTTCCAAAGAGGATTTGCCGCACGTTAAAGAAAAGTTTTACAAAGCAAACACCGCTGTTCGCGGATCGGGAATCGGGCTTGCGGTTACCAATGAAATAATTAATCTTCACAACGGCATTCTTGAGATAGACAGCGAGGAAAACAGGGGAACGCTTGTAACTATTTACTTGCCTGTTGACAGCGTGCCGACCAAAAAGGAAATTGATATGTCGGAACCGAAGATAGATGAGGTTACCGATGAAGATATAAATTTGAAAGGTAAAAAAGTTGATGAGTGATAAAAAAATTCATAAAACATCTGTTGGAGGTCAGGCGCTGATAGAGGGCGTTATGATGCTGGGGCCAAAGGGAATGGCAACGGCAGTCAGAAATGCCGAGGGTGAAATAATAACAGAATACCATTCCGTAAAACATATACGCGATAAGATAAAATTTCTCGGACTGCCGATTGTTCGCGGAGTAGTAAACTTCTTTGAATCAATGATTATGGGCTATAAAATGCTTATGTATTCGGCAGAGGTTTCGGGAATGGAGGATTATGACGAGGAAAACTTATCTAAATTTGAAAAATGGCTGACTGATAAATTCGGCGATAAGCTCATGAATTTTATAATGATGCTCGGTTCCGTTCTCGGAATAGCGCTTGCTTTCCTTTTGTTCATCTATTTTCCCGTTTTGTTTTTTAACAAGCTGAATCAATGGACAGGAGGAGCGATAACAAATTTTCAAGGGCTTATAGAGGGCGCACTTAAAATAATCATTTTTGTAGCCTATATCGCAATTGTAAGTCAGATGAAGGATATTAAGCGCACTTTTATGTATCACGGGGCGGAACACAAGTCTATCGCCTGTTATGAGGCGGGTGAGGAGCTCACCGTTGAAAACGTTAAAAAATGCTGCCGATTTCATCCGAGATGCGGCACATCGTTTATTTTTGTTATTCTGATTTTCAGTATAATAGTCTATACGATTGTTGCAAAAATTTTCCCGCAGATTGCGGCGATCCGCATTTTATGGATATTGCTCAGAATTCTTTTCCTGCCGCTTATTATGGGCGTTGGATACGAATTCATAAGATACGCCGGCAGACACGACAATCTATTTGTTAAGATTGTTTCGGCTCCCGGTCTTTGGATGCAGAGACTTACCACAAAAGAGCCGACAGATGACATTATCGAGGTTGGAATCACCGCAATTAAGGCGGTTATTACCGATAATCCGGAGGATGACGAAATAAAGTGACACTTGCGGAGGCGTTCAATTACGGAGTCTATTTTTTATCTGCAAATAACATTGACGAGCCCGAATTCAAATCGCTCTGTTTGGTTTGCTCCTGTGCGGGTATAAAAAACAGCGATTATGCTCTGCATAAAAGCGATGAAATTATTATGAGGCGCTTTGCCGATATGCTTTGGAGAGTTAAAAGCGGCGAACCTCTTCAATACATTTTGGGAAAATGGGATTTTTACGAATCCGAATTTTTCGTAGGCGAGGGAGTTCTGATACCGCGCCCCGAAACTGAGGAGCTCACGGAGCTTGTTATTAAAAGCGCACATAAAATTAAAAATCCCGTTGTTTTTGATTTATGTGCCGGCAGCGGCTGCATAGGAATCAGTGTGGCAAAGGCGGTCAAGGGCTCTCATGTATATTGCATTGAAAAAAGCGGCGAAGCCATGAAATATCTTCTTAAAAATTCAGTTGGCATAGAAAACGTTGACGCAATAAAAGAGGATATTCATTTTCTGCCGGAGCTGCCGCAGGCTGATATAATAGTTTCAAATCCCCCGTATATTAAAACAGATGATTTACCAAAGCTGCAAAACGAGGTGCAAAGAGAGCCGAAAGAGGCTCTTGACGGCGGAAAAGACGGACTTGATTTTTACAGAATAATTGCGGACGAATGGAAAGAAAAAATCAAAGACGGAGGATTTCTTTTTCTTGAAATTGGCGATGAACAGGGGAAAGATGTTTTAAAAATTCTTAAAAACGCGGGATTTAAATCTCCCGTGTTGATTAAAGATACATTCGGAAACGACCGTATCGTAAAAGCAAAATGGAAGTGAAATAATTGTTATTATTTAATTTATTTAGGAGCGACCCGACTATCGCTCTTTTAACCGTTTTATCACGGATTTTTGTTATCTTTTTCTGTATGCCGATGCACGAAACGGCTCATGCGTGGATGGCAAATAAAATGGGAGACCCTACGGCAAAAAATCTTGGAAGATTATCTTTGAATCCTTTTAAACATCTTGATTTAATAGGAACCGTTATGATATTCTTATTTGGGATAGGTTATGCAAAGCCCGTTCCCGTAAATGCAAGAAATTTTAACAATCCAAAAAAAGGAATGGCGCTCACATCGCTTGCGGGTCCCGTTTCAAACATCTTAATGGCATTTGTTTTTGTTTGGCTTTTTTATATTGCGAACTTGTTCAGCGGTGTTAAGGCTTTCTTGTTACTTTCGTATTTCTTTAATTATGCCGCCTCAATAAACGTTGCTCTCGCGGTTTTTAATCTTATTCCGATACCTCCGCTTGACGGCTCAAAGATTTTGGGTATGCTGATTCCGAGAAAATATTATTTTAAATATCTTGAATATGAGCGTTATATAATGTTAGCGCTTTTGCTCCTTCTCTTTACGGGCGTGCTTGATACACCCATTTCATTTTTATCAGGTGTTCTTATGAGAGTGCTTTCATTTATTCCCAAGCTTATTTTTGGGTTCGCAGGTTAAGAAAAATATGGAACAGTTAAACTACAAGCTTGAAGTGTTTGAAGGTCCGATGGATCTTCTTTTACACCTCATAAGCAAGCATAAATTGAATATTAATGATATTCCGATTGCGGAGCTTGTTAATCAGTATCTTGATTATGTAAGGCAAATGGAAAATGCCGATTTTGATATAGCGGGCGACTTTCTTGAAATGGCGGCAAGACTGATTTACATAAAAACGGTATCATTGCTTCCTCGCCACGAGGAGGCTGAAAAGCTCAAGGCTGAGCTTACGGGAGAACTTATTGAATACCGCGACTGCAAGCTGATGGCTGAAAAGCTAAGCAGGCAGACCGACGGCTTTAACAGATATGTGCGTGAGCCTCAGCCGGGGCATATCAATTATGATTATGAAAGATTCCACGAAGGGGAGGAACTGCTGAGCGCGTATATTTCGGCAGCGGGCAGGGCGCAGAGAAAACTGCCGCCGCCTGTTGAATCCTTCAGAGAAATTGTTGCAAAAAAATTTGTGAATGTTGCAACGAAAATCAATTCCGTTATAGGAAGACTTAAAAGCGGAAAAAAAGTAAGATTTTTAAAACTGTTTGAGGGCTCGCGTTCCCGCAGCGATATTGTGGCGGTTTTTCTCGCAGTGCTTGAACTTGCGAAAACAAAAAGAATCACGATAGACGGTTCTATTGAAAATCCCGATATTCAGATAGTTGACGAGGTAGAAAATTTTGAATAAGGAAAACAACATAATTGCAAAGCTTGAGGCTATGCTGTTTGCGTCGGGAGAACCCGTAGAGGCGGCGCGGCTTGCCGAACTGCTTGAAATTGATATAGAGAGCGTTACTAAAATGCTTGCTCATCTTGCCGATTTGTACGACGACAGAGGCAGCGGTATCCGCCTCGTGAGGATGGACGGAAAATATCAGCTCTGCACTCGTGAGGAATATGCGGATGATGTAAGGGCGCTGCTTGAAATAAAGAAAAACACCCCGCTTTCACAGGCAGCGTTTGAAGTGCTTGCTATTGTCGCGTATAATAAGGCGGTAACGAAGAGCTTTATCGAACAGATAAGGGGCGTTGACTGCTCCGGCTCTATTGCGAATCTTGTGCAAAAGGGGCTTATTGAAGAAAAGGGAAGGCTTGATTTGCCGGGAAGACCGCTCGTTTACGGCACAACAGATAGGTTTTTGAGATGCTTTTCGTTAAACAGCCTTGATGATTTGCCGGATTTGCCCGCTGAGTCTGAAAACGCAGCGGATGACGGTCAGACCTCTCTATTTGAGGACGGAAAGGAAAACGCTGATGATTAGTTTTATTGAAAGGATGATGTGAATGTTGGTTTTTCTTATTGTTGTTGCAGTGCTTGCAGTTGTTTTTTCACTCATTCTTTCCGTTTCGGCAACATTTACTGTTGTTTATGATAATAAATGGAGCACGCGAATCAAGGTTTTGTGGATAGACAAAGAAATTGAGCTCACAAAAATTTTATCGGCAATTTTGTTTCCCGATAAAGCCGCTCAGGATTTAAAACAAAAAAAGCAGGAAAAAAAGAAACCCGAAGAAAAACTTGACGAGGCTGTTACAAAAACGGCGGAAGGTGAAATTGCAGGCAAAAAATCAAGCGAAAACACAGAAACAAACAAATCATCGCCCGAAAAGCCTAAAGAAAAAAAGCCAAACTATTTTAAAAACCTTTGGGACAACGAAGGAATCGTAGGAATATTAAATTTGGCGTCAAACGCGTTGCAGTCGGCGGCAGGCGCCGTAAGAACTTTAATTAGGGGCTTTCATATTTATTCGCTTTATGTTAAAATAATAGTCGGCAAGGATGACGCGGCGGCAACAGCGCAGTCTTACGGCAAAATTTGCAGCCGTTATTATCCCGTTAAAGGTCTTGTTTTAAGCACGATGCGCGTTGATAATTATGATGATTTGATTACTTCGGATTTTATTGCTCCGCGTGATGAATACGGTTTTCAGCTTATAGGTTCCATAAGCGTCGGCGCTCTGCTTAAAGTGCTTTTGTCCGCAGGAAAAATATTTTTGGTAAATATGATTAAAAATAAATAATTTTTTTAAAGGAGATAAAAAATTATGAAAGAAACACCTATCAACAAATTAATGGAAAACACGCTCCAAAGAATGCGTGAAATGGTTGATGTTTCCACTATTATCGGTGAACCAATGGAGGCGGGCGGCGCTACACTTATACCTGTTTCAAAAGTTACATACGGCTTTACAAGCGGTGGCACCGATCTTCCGTCTAAGCAAAACTCCGAGCTTTTCGGAGGCGGCGGTGGCGGCGGCGTTACAATCAGCCCGGTCGCGTTTATAGTTATTCAAGACGGAAAAGTCAGAATGATGCAGATAAACAACTACACTTCATCTGCCGACCGTGCGATTGCAATGATCCCAGAGCTTGTTGATCAGGTTTCAGAACTTGTTAAAGCTAAGAACGATAAAACGGAAGAAGTCAGCGCGGAATAATTAAAATTTTAATCACCTGCATATATATTTAAGCAGGTGATTATTTTGTTAAAGAAAATCTTTTTGATTTTAGCATTTCTTCTCATAATTCCGACAGTTGCATACGGAGCGGGCAGCAGCGCTGCCGCTGCGATAGTTATGGATGCGGATACGGGAGAAATCCTTTATGAAAAAAATATTTACAGCGAGCTCAGCATGGCGTCAACAACAAAAATAATGACTTCTCTGATTGCGTGCGAAAGCGGTAAGCTGAACGAAACGGTTACGGTTTCCGAAGAAATGCTTAATAGCGTGGGCACTTCGCTCGGTCTTGGCGAGGGCTCAAAAATAACTCTTTACGATCTTGTTGTTGGTATGCTGCTTGCATCCGGAAACGATGCCGCTAACGCCGTTGCCGTTTATCTCGGCGGCAGTCTTGAGGGCTTTGCCGCAATGATGAACGAAAAAGCGCGTGCTCTCGGCATGGAGGATAGCCTTTTCGTAACGCCGTCAGGTCTTGACGAGGGAAATCATCATTCAACCGCCCTTGATATGGCTATACTCACAGCCGCCGCTTTGAAAAACGAAACATTTTCTGAAATCTGCTCGCAAAAAAGTATGGCTGTTTCTATAAGCGGAGAAAAGCAGACGCTTTATAATCATAATAAGCTGCTGTCTTTTATGGATGATTGCGTAGGAGTTAAAACAGGCTATACAAGCAAAGCGGGCAGGTGCCTTGTTTCTGCCGTAAAGCGAAACGGAAACACGATGATTTGCGTAACGCTGAACGACGCGGACGATTGGAACGATCATATGGCGCTTTACGATGAATGTGCAAAAAAGTATACCGTTAAAGAAATGAAAAACACCGTCAATATACCTGTTGTTGGTTCCGTCAAAACATATGCGCCCGCGTCATACAACATAAGCGTGAGCGTGCTGAACACCAATTATTTAACGGTTGAATATTATTATTTTCCCTTTGTATACGCTCCGATTAAAAAGGGCGAAGAAATCGGGAAAGCTGTTATTAAATATAAGGAAAAGGAAATTGCCTCTGCTCCTCTTGCGGCAGAGGAAAGCATAGAATATTATGTCAAACAAGAATGAAGTAAGATTACAGAAGTATATGGCAGATTGCGGAGTTGCCTCAAGGCGAAAATGCGAAGAAATAATTGAGGCGGGCAAGGTTAAGGTAAACGGTCACGCTGCTCATATCGGAGATAAAATCAACCCCCAAAAAGATATAGTAACGCTTCGCGGCAAAAGGCTTGAAAAATCAGAAAAAATGCATTATATAATGCTCCATAAGCCCCGTGGCTACGTCACCACGGTTTCTGACGAGCTCGGCAGAAAAACAGTTATGGAGCTTGTAAAAAATATAGATGCAAGAATTTATCCCGTCGGCAGGCTCGACAGGGATTCCGAAGGCTTGCTTTTACTCACTAACGACGGTTCGTTTGCAAACGCAATGACTCATCCCGGCAAGAAAATCTCAAAAACATACCGCGTAACTGTCCGCCAACAGGTTACAGACGAAATTCTTAGACAATTAAAAGACGGTGTTGAAATAGACGGCAAAAAAACGGAACCGTGCGATGTTAATGTGATTTTGCAGGAGCAGGGAAGATGTGTGCTTGAATTTATACTTCACGAAGGGCGAAACAGGCAGATAAGAAAGATGTGTGAGGTTGTAGGTCTTGAAGTGGCAAGACTGAAAAGAACGTCGATAGGCTCTCTTAAACTTGGCACGCTTGCCGGCGGAAAGTGGCGTGAACTGAGCGAAACAGAAGTCAAAAAGCTGCTGCGCTCATCAGGAACGGCGGAAAAAAGTGAATCGCACGGAAAACGCAGATAAGCGGCTCCTCCCGCAAAGATGTTTTTTTGGTTCAATCTGTTATTTTAACGTGCCAAACAGGGTTTTGATTAATTATGAAAACAGCAATATGCGATGATGAAAAAGAATTCAGAAAAATTTTATTGAATCATATAAATTCATATTTTGAACAGCGCGGCATTGATTTTGAATGTTATGAATTCAGCAGCGGTGAGGCTCTGTTATCTCAAAATCAGAATTTTGATATTGTTTTTCTTGATATAGAGCTCGGCGACTCAAACGGTATAGACATTGCAAAGCAAATCCAGCAGAAAAATAAAAATACAATAATATTAATTGTAACTTCATACCATCAATATCTTGACGCCGCTATGGATTTAAAAGTAACAAGATATATAGACAAGCCCGTAACACAAAACAGAATTTATGCCGCATTGGACAAAGCGTTGTCTGAAATCAACGAAAATATTATTACCCTGCATATGAAAGACAGGCGTGTGATAAGGGTTAAACAATCAGACATTGTTTATGTTGAGGCAAAATTAAAAAAGGTTACTGTTTATACGTTTGATAAAGAATATGTTATCAAAGAAAGTCTTAAAGAACTTCACGATATACTTACTGCCGCATATTTTGCCGTTCCTCACAGCAGTTATATCGTTAACCTGAATTATGTCAGGGATTTTAAACGGGATGAATTTAGTCTTGACAAGCCTTATGAAAATGAAAAAATATATGTTGCAACAAGAAAACAGGCTGAATTTAAAAGAAAGTTTTTAGATTTCATTGGTGAGGATTTGTCATATGAATAAAATTATTATTGATATATTCATGTATTTGTTTGAAACAATTTTGATTTTATACTATGCAGATACTCTCTTTGAGGCAAAAAAATCCAAAGCGTTTCGTATCTTGTTTGCGGTTGTTGTAAATATAATATTATGCGCTGTTTACCAACTGAAATATGTATATATAAATGTCATTTTATTGTTTATTCTTTATACATTGATGTTCGCTCTTTTGTATAACATTTCGGTGAGAACCGCGGCATTTCACTCGGTGCTTTTCGTGGTTGCTATGTTTACTTCTGAAATGCTTGTAATGGCAATCGGTTCATTGTTTAATAATGATTTCAATGCGATGGACTCTGATATGAGCGCTTACCTTTATGTTATTATAACAAGCAAGCTGATTCATTTTGGTGTTATAATGGCAATACTCAAATTGTTTGCACAAAAAGAAAGTAATGAAAGGCAGGCAAAGTATTATTGGTTGTTGTTTGTTATGCCGTTAGCAAGTATTCTGATGCTGTTAGCATTCAGATATTTGGCATATCAAGTTGCCTTGTCGCAAACATTAAGTGCTTTTTTTGCCGTATCAACTGTTGTAATGCTGTTTGCGAATATTCTTGTATTTGTTATCTATGAATATTCTCAAAAAAACACAAAGGAATTATATGACCTTAAAACTATTCAGCATCAGGAGGAACAGGATAAAAGATATTTTGAAGTAATAGAACAGTCAAACAAGGAAATGCGTTTGTTTTCTCATGATATTAAAAATCATTTGATGCAGATAAGGAACCTTGAGGATGTTGAGGATATACACAATTATGTTGACCGATTAATTCCCGATCTTAAAAAATTCTCATACACGGGAATAAGCAAAAACAAAATGCTTGATTTGATTATAAGTAAATATATAACACTCTGTGAAAGTAAAGGAATCAAATTCAGTGTTGATGTTAAAACAGCAAATCTGAGTTATATTAATGATGTTGATTTATCAACGCTTATGAACAATCTTCTTGATAATTCGCTTGAGGCAGCGGAAAAAGCACAAGACGGATTTATACAGATTAATATTTTTTCAAAAAATAAACTTTATGACGGATTGGTTATCCGAAACAGCTGTGCCGCAACGCCGAAAATTGAAAGCGGAGAATTGAAAACAACTAAACGAAATTTTAAAGCGCACGGAATGGGAATATCAAGTATAAAAAAGATTATTAAAAAATACAATGCCGTATACGGATGGAAATATGATGAAGAAAAGATGATTTTTGAAACGGATATTGCGTTTGAAAAACAGAAAAATTAATATTAATTTTTTATCGGGTTGGCTCTTGTCAACCTGTTTTTTTATATTTTTTCTGCATTTATTCCCGATTTTGGGTACATTTGTCCTAAATTGTTGAAAAAGATGTGCTTTTGATTTATAAATTAATTGTATTTAACCTGACAAATATTTTAAATGATAAGGAGGTTTAGAGATGAAAGAAGAATACGCAAAACCGATTGCGGAAATTGAGGAATTCAAAACAGTTGATGTTATCACCGCAAGCGAACCCGATACCGATGTTGAATGGGGTACATAAGGTTTTCTTTGCCAAATAAATAATAAGCGTTATCTATGTTCCGTAATTTATTTTAGGATGGTGTAGATTATGAAAAAACTTTTACCGATAATTTTATCAATAATGATGATAATGCCATGCAATATTGCTTTAGCGGCGGATGAATTCACACCTGAAGAAGATTTTGTAAGCAAAGCGGAGGCAATGCAGTTTGCAGAGGAATTAAAAGAGCTGGACGAGGAGTCTTATGACTCCTCATGCAGACTCATTGTCAGTTCAAGTAAACAGATAGATTATTTAGATGCCGTTGACACCGCAACGGGCATTGATGATTTATATGTTCTGCAGTTTGATGATGAAGCATCTGCGAAAAAAGCAGAAGAACACTATAAATCTCTATCATATGTTAAATATGTTGAGTATGATTACGAAGAAGAAAATATGCTTTGTGAGGCTGAAGACGATTTTGATTTTTTCCCTCAATGTGTAAGTACAGTCAACAGTTATATTGATGATGCAATTAAGTTGATGCATAAAGAAAATATAAGTATGTCTGAGATAAAGATTGGCGTAATTGATAGTGGAATTGCTGTAACTTCTTTTACTAAAGACAGAATTGACGGTGGATATTCATTTGTAGATGGATTTAAAGAAGACGGAACGGATGATAAAGATGGTCACGGAACTGAAGTCGCAGGAACAATTATTCAAAATTCTCTTGATAATGTACGATTGTATTCCTATCAAATATTAGATGAAAATGGATCAGCTAGTTTATCCAGAGCAACATCCGCAATATATTTAGGAGTCTCTGAGGGATGTAGAATTTTAAATTGTAGTTTTAAACTTCAACTTGAAATATCTTCAAATATAAACTCCATTACCTCTGCGGTTAATTACGCAACTCAGAATGGATGTATAGTTGTTGCGGGAGCAGGTAACGATTCTAAACCTTTAAAAGATTCTCAAATTTACCCTGCGCTTGCTGAAAATGCAATAACTGTTGGTGCAATGGATCAAAATAAAAGGCTTTCTTCTTTCAGTAACTTTGGGGAAGGAGTAGACATCTATGCAACCGGAGAAGGACTGACAAGTTATGATACTGATGGAAAACAGGTGACATGGGGTGGCACATCAGCAGCAACTCCTGTTATAAGCTCTATTTGCGCTTTGCTCGTTATGACTAAACCAAACATAACTGTTGATGAAGTTAAAAAGCTCCTACTTGAAACAGGAATGTCTACTAATGAAGATAATCAAAATGATGCCCACCGTGTTATTGCGGATGCATATGAATGCATAAAACAATTAACGGGAAATGAATTGGAACAGCTTCAGCTTGAATATACTGTAAGCAAAAATGACAAAACAAATTACTCAGATATATCATTCAGTTGTGATGATGAAAATGCCACAATTTATTATTATTTAGGTTTGGGAGGAACACTTGAAATTCCATATAGGGAAAGTATGGGACATCTCTTTTATAAATACAATAATAATGAGGTTTTGAACTTGTCCAATCGTCAGGTTATTGTTGCTTGCGCCTATGCACCCGGCAAAGCAAAAAAGGTTCAATATTTTTATACCCCTGAATTTATTTATGATAGTGGATATTTAATGCGTTCAGCAACTGCCGAACAACAATACAATACTATATCTCGTTGTCAAATTATTAATGAAAAAATAATAAAAGTACCTGAAACAATAGATGGCTATGAAGTGCAAAAGATAGACAATTATTGTTTCCTTGGCAATCAAACAGTTGAGACGATTATTTTACCGGATAGTGTTAAGGAAATCGGCTATTATGCCTTTGCTAACTGTCCAAATTTAAAAATAGTTATTGCTTCAGGAGTAGAGTATTGTGACAAATATGTATTCTATTTATGTGATAATTTGGTTAATGTAGAAATGCCGAATGTAACAGTTGCGAACACGGGAATGTTCAAGAATTGTACGAATCTTGAAACAGCAAAGCT
>CANRMJ010000035.1 GCA_947631705.1 uncultured Clostridia bacterium | reverse complement strand
GTATTGGGTGGACAAATATCATTTCGACGGTCTGCGTGTTGACGCGGTTGCGTCAATGCTTTATCTTGATTACGGCAGAAAAGACGGCGAGTGGGTTGCGAACGCCCACGGCGGCAGAGAAAACCTTGAGGCGGTCGAATTTTTCAGACTTCTGAATTCTTCTATGTTCAAAGAACACCCCTCTGTTATGATGATTGCCGAGGAATCAACGGCGTGGCCTATGATAACAATGCCGCCGGACATGGGCGGACTCGGTTTTAACTTCAAGTGGAATATGGGCTGGATGAACGATATGCTCCGCTACACTTCGCTTGATCCCCTTTTCAGAAAAGGCAATCACAACTGCATAACATTCAGTTTCTTTTATGCTTTTTCGGAAAATTTCATTTTGCCGATAAGTCACGATGAAGTTGTTCACGGGAAATGCAGCCTGCTGAACAAAATGCCCGGTGAATACGATATGAAGTTTGCCGGAATGAGGCTGTTTCTTTCATATATGATGGCGCACCCCGGCAAAAAGCTTCTGTTTATGGGTCAGGAATTCGGTCAGTTCAAGGAATGGGCATATGAAGACGGGCTTGACTGGCTGTTGCTTGACTTTGAAAAGCACAAAAAATTGCAGTTATTCTCAAAAGAGCTTAACCGTTTTTATAAAGAACACCCCGAATTCTGGGAAATTGATTACAGTTGGGAGGGCTTTAGCTGGATTTCAAGCGACGATAACGCAAACTCAACAATTGCATTCCGCCGCATATGCAAATCGGGCAAAGAAATAATCAGCGTGTTTAATTTCACTCCCAATTCTCATTTGGAATACAGAATCGGCGTGCCCGAAAGCGGCGTATATAAGGTTGTGTTCGACAGCAACGTTAAAAAATACGGCGGCGAAAAGGCAAGACTTTCGGGAACATACAAAACAAGCAACAAAAAGATGCACGGCTTTGAGCAGAGTATAGGCATAAAGCTGGGAGGGCTTAACGCCCTGTATCTTGAGAAAATAAAGTAAGGAGGACAAATTATGGCACATAAATCTAATGTTGTTGCAATGCTGCTTGCAGGCGGTCAGGGAAGCCGTCTCGGCGTTCTGACAAAGAGCATTGCAAAGCCGGCCGTGCCATACGGCGGAAATTACAGAATTATTGATTTCCCACTTTCAAACTGTGTAAACAGCGGCATATACACAGTAGGCGTGCTCACGCAGTATCAGCCGCTTGAGCTCAACGATTATCTCGGCAACGGTCAGCCATGGGATTTAGACAGGCTGAACGGCGGAGTTCACGTTCTGTCGCCCTATGAGGCAATAGGCGGTGCGGAGTGGTATAAAGGCACCGCGAACGCGATTTATCAGAATATCAATTTCATTGAAAAATATGACCCCGAATACGTTGTTGTGCTCTCTGGAGATCATATTTATAAAATGAACTATGCAAAGATGATAGATTTTCACAAGAAGAACGACGCCGCCTGCACAATTGCCGTGCTTGAGGTTCCGTGGGAGGAGGCGCCCCGTTTCGGTATTCTCGCAACCGATGAGAACGACAAGATTTATGAATTCGCCGAAAAGCCCGAAAAGCCTAAATCAAACAAGGCGTCTATGGGCGTTTACGTTTTCTCTTGGGACAAGTTGAAATATTATCTTATTCAAGACGAAAACACCGAAGGCTCTTCAAACGATTTCGGAAAAAACATTATTCCCACAATGCTGAACGCGGGAGAGAGAATGTTTGCTTTCCCGTTTAAAGGTTATTGGAAAGATGTGGGAACAATTGATTCTCTTTGGGAAGCAAATCTTGACATTATTAATCCGAATGTAGATCTTGACCTGAGCGACACAAGCTGGAGAATTTACAGCCGCAACCCAATGGCGCCGCCCCACTATATAGGCAAAAATGCCGTTGTTGAAAATTCCTCTGTTTCCGAGGGATGTGAAATTGAGGGCAGCGTTGATTACAGTGTTATTTTCAGCAATGTTACGATTGAGGAGGGCGCCGACGTTAGATACAGCGTTATTATGCCCGGCACTCATATTAAGAAAGGCGCAAAGGTTTACTATTCAATAGTTGCCGAAAACGCCGTTATTGAGGAAAACGCCAAGGTTGGCGAAATCCCCGAATATCTTGAAAATCCCGAAAATTGGGGAATTGCCGTTATCGGCTCCGATTGCACAGTTAAAAGCGGCAGTTTTGTTGAGCCCGGAGTTATGATAAAATCGGGAGAGGAGGTTTAATCAGTGAACGGAAAAAAAGTTTTAGGTGTGATTTTTGCAAACATCCACGAAGAGGCTCTCGGTATCCTCACAGCAACAAGAACAATGGGCTCGGTTCCGTTTTGTTCGAGATACAGATTGATTGACTTTCCCCTCTCAAATATGGTTGAAAGCGGAATTACGAAAATAGGTGTTATAACAAACGCAAATTTCCAGTCCCTTATGGATCACGTAGGCACGGGAAAGCCTTGGGATCTCAGCAGAAAAAGCGACGGTCTTTTTATCCTGCCTCCGTTTAACGTGGGCACCGCCGCTATGTGGGGAAACAGAATAGACGCTATTTACGGTAACAAGGGATTTTTTGACCAGAGCAATCAATCTTATGTTGTTATGAGCGACTGCAACAATGTTTTGTCGCTTGACTACAGCGCGCTTTTCGACGCTCACGACAAAACAGGCGCCGATATAACGATTGTCGGCGTCAAAGCTCCGATGCCCGACGGCATTTCATCTATACTCTGCTTTGACAAAGTGGACGCAGACGGAAAAATCACCGAAATGAGCCTCGACAGCAAGGCAGACGGCAACGTTTATCACAGTGTTAACATTATACTGATGAAAAAGTACCTGCTTGACTCGCTTGTTACAACGGCACATTCAAAAAATGAAATTTCTTTCCAGAGAAATATTATTATGGCTAATGCCGAAAATCTTAAAATTTACGCATACGACGCCACCGAATCCTTTGTTGGCACTTTATCTTCTGTTCAGGCATATTATGACGTTTCAATGAGTCTGCTTGAAAAGGAATACAGAAACAGACTCTTTAAAAAAGACTCGCCGATTTACACAAAGGAAAGAGACGATATGCCGTCTATCTACGGCCCTGATTCAAAGCTCTGCAACTCACTTACGGCAGATGGATGCATTATTAAAGGTGAAGTTGAAAACTCCATTATCTTTAAGGGAGTTAAAATCGGAAAGGGAGCCGTTGTTAAAAATTCAATACTTATGCAGGATACTGTTATCGGCGAAAACGCAAAGCTGAACTGCGTAATTTCCGATAAGGACGTTAATATAAAAGAAGGAGCCGAGCTCTCCGGCGCGCCTAATTTCCCTGTTTCACTTACAAAAGGAACAAGAATTTAAAAAGCGGATCCTGAATTTGAATTGCAGCACGCCCCACATGCCCACGGTTGGGGCGCGGTCAAACAACAATCAGTGGGCAGAAAGGCTAAAAAAATTTTATGAAAGTATTATATGTTGCATCTGAAGCCAACCCATGGATGGCGTCGGGAGGTCTCGGCGATGTTGCGGGTTCTCTTCCGGTTGCGCTGCGCAAACGCCTTATAGGCTGCCGTGTTGTTATGCCTCTTTATGATTCCATAAAGCAGGAATACAAGGATAAGATGAAGTTTATCACTTCAATTTCCGTGCCCGTAAGCTGGCGCCGCCAATACTGCGGAATATTTGAGGCAAAGCTGAACGGAGTGGTTTTCTATTTTCTTGATAATCAGTATTATTTCAAGCGTGACGGAATTTACGGTCATTACGATGACGCCGAAAGATTTGCTTTCTTTGCAAGAGCGGCAATAGAAATTATTCCCGCCATCGGCTGGAAACCCGATATTATTCACTGCAACGATTGGCAGAGCGCGCTCGCTCCGCTTTATTACAGCTGCTATTACGCAAACCAGATGGGTTTTGAAAATATCAAAACGGTTTTCACAATACACAATATTCAGTATCAGGGAAAATACGGAAACGAGTTGCTTGAAGATGTTCTCGGTATCGCGCCGGAATATCAGAACTTAATACAGTATGACGGGCTTGTTAACTTCTTAAAGGCGGGAATTGAATGTGCAAACAAGGTTACAACCGTCTCGCCGAGCTATGCACGCGAAATTCTTGATCCGTGGTATTCGCACGGTCTTGACTCAATACTTAATCAGAGAAGCTGGAAACTCTGCGGAATTTTGAACGGAATAGATACCGACAGCTACAACCCCGAAACAGACCCCGCACTGTGGGAAAATTACAATGCCGAGAACTTTGACGCCAAAGCAAAAAACAAGGAAGAACTGCAAAAGCTGATGGGTCTTGCCGTTAAACCAAACACACCCCTTGTGGGGATTGTCAGCCGTCTTGTGGGGCACAAGGGCGTTGACCTTATGAAAGAAGTGCTTGAAAAGAGCCTTTGGGAACGCGACATTCAATATGTTGTGCTCGGTTCGGGCGAATGGCAATACGAAAGCTTTTTCCGTGAACTGCACGATAAGTATCCCGACAAGGTTGGTCTGCGGCTTGGTTTTGTTCCGGATTTGGCAAGAAAAATCTATGCGGGAGCGGATTTATTCCTTATGCCAAGCAAAAGTGAGCCGTGCGGACTTTCACAGATGGTCGCGCTGCGCTACGGAACCGTTCCCATCGTTCGTGAAACAGGCGGTCTTCGCGATTCTGTTTCAGATTGCGGAGACGGCGAGGGCAACGGATTCACGTTCAAAACATATGATGCCTATGATATGCTCGGAGCGATTTACAGAGCCGTTGACGCATACAACAACCCGGATTACCGAAAAACGCTTGTTGAGCGCGCTCTGCGCTGTGATATGAGCTGGGGCAAATCGGCAAACGAATACATTAAGATGTATAAATCTCTTTTAAAATAAATCAACCTTTTTCAGGGTGACGCGGCTCTGACACAGTTTTGCCGGCGACACCCTGATTAAATGTTTAAATCAATTTAAGATGTTTTATGAAATATAAGTATGAATTGCATTGCCACACGGGATGCGTGTCCCGATGCGGCAGAGTTGAGCCTGAAAAAATTGTAAGCCTGTATAAAGAAAAGGGATACAGCGGAATAGTCGTTACCGATCATTACAGCCCGATGACATTCAAGGTTTCCAAACTTGCGTGCCCTCAGAAAGAAATTAACTTTTATCTTGAGGGATACAGGCGTATGGCAAAAGCCGCGGGCAATGATTTCACCGTGCTTCTCGGAATGGAGCTAAGGCATTATTTTACGGCAAACGACTATTTGATTTACGGAGTTGACGAGAAGTTTTTATATAACGCGGGAAATCTTCTAAACGCGCGGGAAAAACAAGTTAAAAGCCTCTGCGTTAAAAACAGTTTTCTTGTTTTCCAAGCTCACCCGTTCAGACCCGGCATACGCCGCTGCAATCCCGATTATATTGACGGGATTGAGGTTTATAACGGCAAAACAAGTAAAAAAATGAATGAAAAGGCTTACCGATGGGCAAAGAACGAAAATAAGCTTATGATATCGGGCTCCGATTTTCACACGGAGAAAAACCTTGCAAGGGGCGGCATAATAACAGATGAACCTATTAAATCAAACGGCGACTTGCTCAGAATACTTAAAACCCGTAATTATGAAATGATAATGGAATACTAACTAAATTAATACTTAATTTAAAAAGCAAACGGCGCAGTTTACGAGTGCCGTAAAACAGCAGCGATAAGGCAGAAACAGCACAAGCAGTTTCTGCCGTTTTACTTCGGGCAATAAAAAACAGCATGCAGAAATTTGATTCTTGGATTTTTTCTGCACGCCGGTTTTCGGTTATTTATAATTTTTGCTGTTTTTACGGTCAACGGGAATTACTGCGCCGCTTTCTTTCCTTTTGAGAGTTCCTTTGCCTCTTTGCCTGTCATATGGTCAATTTCGATTTTCACCATGCTCATTGCCGCATACCCTTTTTCAATCGCGGCAACGCGATTTTCTTCGCTGTCGTTCGGGGCATATTTTATCGCAAGATTTTCAATCGCGTCTCTTATTTCTTCTTCGTTTTTCATAACGCTTGCCCGTCCGAAAACAATTACGCTGCGGTAATATGTTGTATATTCCGTCGGCACAACCGAATCCTTATCTGTAACACAAAATGAAACCTTTCCGCATTGATTTAAAGCGTCAATCTTGTGACCGCTTTTTGCGCAGTGAAAATATATATTGTTGTTGCAATAAACATAGCTCAGAGGCACTGCATACGGATATCCTCCGTCGCCGAGAACGGCAAGCACGCCGGATGTGTTTCTTTTAAGAACTTCAACACATTCCTCGTTGCTTAACTGCTGCGCGGATCTTCTCATCTTTCTGAATTCCATTAATTTGCCTCCTGTAAATACGCGTCAGGATTAATCCTTGGGCTTTTTCATTGTCAGCGAAATACGCTTTTTCGGCACATCAACAGATAACACCCAAACCGTAACAATATCTCCAACCTTCAAAACATCCGACGGGTGTTTGATAAATCTGTTTGTTATCTGAGAAATATGCACAAGGCCGTCCTGATGAACGCCTATATCAACAAACGCGCCGAAATCAATAACATTTCGCACGGTTCCTTTAAGCTCCATGCCCGCGCTTAAATCCTCAATTCCCATAACGTCTGTGCGCAGCAGCGGCTGCGGCAGCTCATCGCGCGGATCTCTTCCGGGTTTGCTTATTTCGGATATAATATCAACAAGCGTGGGCTCACCCACATTCAGCCTTGCGGCAAGAGCGGCAGTGCCCTCGGTTTCGGTTGTTTCTTTAAGCAGTGAAATACGCCCCGATTTAACATCGCTGTCCGAAATGCCGCAAATTTTAAGCAGTTTCTCGGCAACATTATACGATTCGGGGTGAACCGCCGTGTTATCAAGCACGTTTTCACCGTTTAAAATCCTAAGAAATCCCGCGCATTGCTCAAAAGTTTTCGCGCCGAGCTTGGGCACTTTTTTTAACTCCTCGCGCGTTTTGAAAGAGCCGTTTTCCTCTCTGTATGCGGCAATATTTTTTGCAATTGCCGAGGTAATCCCGGCAACACGCAGCAACAGCGACGGCGACGCCGTATTCAAATCAACGCCGACAGAGTTAACACAAGCCTCAACAACTCCGTCAAGCGCTTCGGAAAGTTCCTTTTTCGGCATATCATGCTGATACTGCCCCACTCCGATTGCCTGCGGGTCAATTTTCACAAGCTCCGCAAGAGGATCCTGAAGGCGTCTTGCAATTGAAACCGCAGAGCGCAAAGAAACGTCAAACTGCGGAAATTCCTCTGCCGCGAGCTTAGACGCCGAATAAACAGACGCGCCCGCCTCGCTGACTACCATATATGTGATACCGCAATCAAGCTCTTTTATAACTTCGGCGGCAAAAACCTCCGTTTCGTGCGACGCGGTGCCGTTTCCGATCGCAAACATTTTAACGTTGTGCTTTTTAACAAGATTTTTAATTATCTCTTTTGCCTCGTCAATTTTGTTGTGAGGCGGCGCGCAATATATCACCGCCGTGTCAAGCACCTTACCCGTTTCATCAACAACGGCAACCTTGCAGCCCGTTCTGTAGCCGGGATCAAGACCTATTGTTACCTTTCCCTTTACAGGCGGCTGCATAAGCAGCTCCGCTGTGTTTTTGGCAAACACCGCTATCGAATCGGTTGAGGCACGCTCCGTCAGCTCATTTCTGATTTCTCTCTCAATGCTCGGAAAAACAAGTCTTGAATAAGCGTCCTCGGCAGCCTCGCGCACAAGCGCTGAGCAGGCGCCGCCGCCCTTAACGTGAAGACCCGTCAACACAGAAGAACCGTAAATTTTATCCATATCAAGCGAAACCCTGAGAACGCCCTCTTTTTCCGCACGGTTAACAGCAAGAATACGGTGATTTGGGATTTTTGTTACAGGCTCCGAATAATCGCGATAGTTTTCATAAACTCCCAAATCCTCCGCTGCCGGAGTAACGCTTATAAAGCCGTGATTTCTGCAAACGTATCTCAATTGCTTTCTTCCGACGGCATCATCGGAAATCAGCTCCGCTATAATATCTTTTGCTCCCTGAATGGCGTCTTGTGCCGTTTCAACTTCGTCCGAAACAAACTGTTCTGCAAGTTCATTCGGATTTTCGCCGCCCTGCTCGTATATTTTAACGGCAAGGGGTTCAAGACCTTTTTCCTTAGCAACGGAGGCACGCGTTTTTCTTTTCGGTCTGTAAGGGCGGTAAATATCCTCTATCTCTGTCAGAGTCTTTGCGCTTTCGATGGCATTTTCAATTTCTTCGGTCATCTTTTCCTGAGCCGTGATAGCCGCTCTTATCTTTTCCTTTTGCTCTTCGAGCGAACGAAGATATTCAAGCCTTTCCGCAAGATTACGGAGCAGGCTGTCGTCAAGCGAGCCAGTTGCCTCTTTTCTGTATCTTGCGATAAATGGGATAGTGTTTCCGTCGTCTATAAGGGCAACCGTGTTTTCAACCTGCCAGGGTTTAATTGAAAATTCGTCTGCCAAAACTGAATTTATGTTCATTTTTTATATCCTTTTGCCGTTTATTTTTTTAATCCGCCTTGTTATGAAGGCTTTGTTAAGAAGGCAGTTACAACCACTTTCTTTTTTTCATTATATAGGTGAGCACACCAACCACCGCAATCGAAAAAACTATAACGAACAGATATCCGTATTTCCATGTGAGCTCAGGCATATTTCTGAAATTCATCCCGTACCACCCTACTATCAGCGTAAGCGGGAAAAATATAGTAGTCACAACGGTGAAAACACTCATAGTGTGATTCAGCTTTAAATCAAGATAAGATGAATAAGCGTCCTGCAAATGATCAACAGAACTGCGAAGTGAATCTATGTCCTCTCTGAGCCTTTTAACCTTTTCGGTAAAATTTGAAAGATATCTCAAATCCGAATCCTCAAAGATTTCGTTTTCGTTATCCTCAAGCGCCTCTCCTATATCAATAAGCTGCTCGTAATAATTGCGAAGAATGAGCAATTCTTTTTTCATATGGAGCAGCAAATAGTTGAATTTATCCGTTGCCTTATCTTGAATAACAAGCTCCTCAAGCTTTGTAATTTTAAACGCTCTGTCTTCAATTGCCTTGTTATCCTTTTTGATAAGACTGTCTAAAAATGAAAAAATAAGTTTTTCAAGCGTTATGTTTATGCATGAATATCTTTTCAGAGAATTCAAAAAATTATCTCTTGTGGAACAGTCGTCATCTTGAATATCCACCACCACAAGCAAATTCTTTTTAATAAAAACTCCTATACAGTCTTTTCCGGCGTGCACATCCTGCGCATCCGAAATATTAAGTATGGCAAAGCTGTAGTTATCATAGATTTCAACGGCAGATCTGTAATCTCCGCTGCTCTCTCTGCATGATTCAAAAGCAAAGCGGGAAAAGCCGAATGCGTTGTGCAGATTTTCAAATTCATTCAGCGTAACGTATCCGGCGGTTATATAATTTGGATTTATGTCTTTTGGTTCAACTGTTATTATTTCGTCTTCAAACTGAAAAAACATATTAACCCCTTAAATCTGCCGCGGCAGCAGATATGCTCTGCCGCCGCAATAATAATATTTATTAATAATTTTCAGCCTTGATTTCAAAATAAGCCTGCGGATGCGAACAAACGGGGCAGATTTCGGGAGCGTTTTTGCCGATAACGATATGTCCGCAGTTTGCGCATTTCCATATCGTATCGCCGTCTCGGCTGAAAACAAGACCCGATTCAATGTTGTTGAGCAGCTTTAGGAACCTCTCCTCATGCTCTCTTTCGATTTTTCCAACCTCGTCAAAAAGAAACGCAATATGGTCAAATCCTTCTTCCCTCGCCTCTTTAGCAAATGTTGCATACATATCGGTCCACTCATAATTTTCGCCGTTTGCGGCGTCCTTTAGATTGGCTGCCGTGTCTGCAATATCGCCGTTGAGCAGCTTAAACCAAATCTTTGCGTGCTCCTTTTCGTTGTTCGCGGTTTCAGTGAAGATATCGGAAATCTGCACATAACCGTCTTTTTTTGCTTTGGACGCATAATAGGTGTATTTTGTTCTTGCCTGGCACTCACCCGCAAATGCAGCCATAAGATTTGCCTGTGTTTTACTTCCTTCAAGTTTCATAAATTATAACTCCTTTTAAAAATATTTTTATTTTATATTTTAATCAAACTTTTAAAATTTAATCGAGGGCATCGCCCGAACATCAACATTTGTTAAGCAACGGAGAGTCGAACAAAATAGGTTCGGCGCTTCGTTGCTTAAGGGCGCAGCCCGTTTCAGTGGGAGATGTTGTCTCCCGCTGAAAGAAAAAGGTGTTTTCCGCCGCCTATAGAGGCGGGGAACATCTTTTCAAATGTTATATTCCGCTTCTTCTAATTTTTGAAATCAGAAGAACAAATATACTCCAGATTGCTTGGAAAATTATAACATTTACGGCATTCAGTTGGCTCATTCCCTGTAAAAATCCCAAAAGAGCAACAACGCCGAATCCGATTGCAGAGCCGAATGAACCCAAAACAGAAAGCATATTTTCGGTATTCACAAGATTTTCCGAACCGAGTATTGCGGAAATAAAGGCATTCGCCGTTCCGTTGTGAACAGTATATGCAGGACTTTTTTCAACAACCGTGTCGCTGTATTTTTCAAAAACTCTTGCGTTTGACGATGAAAGCACTCTTATAAATCCTTCCGGCAATTCAAAAAGTTCGGTCACGCTATCCTCGTTTATATATGGGTCCGAGCTTTTAAGAAGAATCGTAATTCCGCTTTTTTCAAGCTTTTTGAGGCTTCTTTTTAAATCGTCGTCCGCCGAATAGCTCACAACAAACATTGCCGATATTTTGCCGGCAACAGCAAGATAAAGCGCCTTTCTGCCCTTTCTTGTGTATTTGTGTTCATACTCCTCTTTAGGCACTGAAACGCCGTGATGTATAAGCAAATCCCTGTTGCCCACAAGAATTTTCTTTTGATAAATCCATGCCGAGGTGCCCATTTTATCTTCATAAGTAACACCGTCAACCTCGGGAAGGATTGATTGCTTTCCCACAATCACGTCGTCAAAAACATGGGCAAGCGGACTCTTTGTTTTTATTATAACCGCCGCCGTAAGAAGGAGGGCGTCGTCCACCTTCATATTGTTAAAAAGCCTTATTCCGTGCAAATCGCAGGAGCGTGAGCCGAATAAATCAGACGCCTCCATAACAAGAGCGTTTGAATTATGGGCAACGTGAGCGCCCTCAAACCCACACACCATCGCTCCCTTTTCGGCGAGCGAGCGTGAAACGCCCTGAAGTGAACTGTTTGCGGCGTAAAGAGAAATCACTGGGCACGAAATGATAACTCCAACCGTAAAAATATTGAAAGCCTCTGTCCAATTTCCGCGCAGCATACCTAAAATCACAAAAAGCAGAGCATTAAGCGCAAGCATAACGGGCGTAAGTATTCTTGCCGCTCTGTCCGCAGGCTCATACGCAAATGAAATTTCAAGAAAGCTCGTTGGGAAATCAGTTTTAACGCTGTATTTCAGCAGAGGCTCTCCCGCAAGAAGATTTCGTGAAATAATTGCGGCGTCAACCTCATTTACAATATCCTCAACGGTGTATTTATCGTCTCCGTTAGTAAGAAATTCAAAATTTTCAATAATACGAACAAGCGTGCTGCGTTTTCCTACACCGCTTAAAAACAGAGCAAAAACAGCCACCGGCGTATAAATAGCTCCGCCGTCAAGCAATATGTCCGGATTGGCAGTAACAGCCGCAGTGTGCGCCAAAGTAAGCAAAGATGAAACAGAAACGAAAAAATCAAAATTGATCCCGTGTCTGAAATTGAACCCGTGAATAATTGTTTTAAAGTTTGCAATAAGAATCACGGAATAAATCACAAGCTCCGCAATGTAAAATCCGCCAGATGTTTCAAGCATGGGCGGAAGATACTGCGAATCCTTGAAAACAGTGAGCAAAAACAGAATCAGCCCGAAAACAACTGTGATCGCAAGACTTACCTGAAGATTTGTTTTGTTTCTGAAAAGCTGTTCAAGCGTTCCTGTGCGGTCGCTTTTATCTGTGTAATCGCTCGGCACTATTTTTCGCGCCTCGCTTTTTCTGTCAGGCTGCACTTCTTCCTTGGCGAAAAGCCTGAATTTGTTTATTTTATCCTCTCGCCTTTGCCGCAGCTGCCGCTCCGCTAATTCCTCGTCAATAACGGGGATCTCATCAACCTCGTCATCAAAACCGCTGATTTTGATTTGGTCGGAAGCGTCATAATCATTTTCATTTTGCTCCTCCGGCTGGGCGTGCTCACCGCCAAAGGCTATTATTGTCTTGTCAAGCTCTTCAACCGCAAGAATCGTTGGTATCTCTTGCAAATCGGAAGTCTTGTCAAACCTTGATTTGCTTTTTATTGTGGCGGCTTTTTCAATAATAAGCGGAGGCTCTGCCTTGTATTCATCGTCTTTTAAACTGTGTTTAAAATAATGGCTTTCTCTTTTTTTAACAGATACGTTCTGTGTTTTTTCCACCGAAACCGTTCTCGTTTTGTCGCTTACCGAGTTTCTTTCCGGCTCTCCTCTGTTATCGGGTTTAATCTTTGAGCTGTCTTTTTTTGAAGACGGCTCAAAAGTTTTTATTTTTTCCTCATTTTGGGAGTGAAAAACCTTAACGTGTTCTCCGCTGTCATCAATATCTGCCGCCGATTGACTTGATTTTGTGCCTATGCGGTTCAAAATTTCATCCGCCTCGCGCAGTATTTCATCTACCGATAAATTTTCTTTGTCCTTCATATTTCATCAACCTATATCAACCAAGTCTTTGACGTGCGATTTCATACATAATAACGCCTGCCGCAACAGAAGCGTTCAGACTGTTTATCCTGCCCCTCATCGGCAAGCTCACAATCACATCGCAGTTAGATTTAATGTGTGCGCTAACTCCGTGCCCCTCGTTGCCGACAACGAGTGCCGCGCCGCCCGAAAAATCAGTTTTGCTCCAAAGCTGCCCGTCCATATCAGCGGCATAAATCCAAATATTTTCTTTTTTAAGCCTGTCTATCGTTGAACTTAAATTAGAAACTCTCGCAACCTTAACGTATTCCAATGCCCCGCATGAGGTTTTTGCAACAATAAAATTAAGACCCGCGCTCCTGCGTTTAGGAATGATTACGCCGTGAGCTCCGCACGCCTCGGCTGTTCGTATGATTGCGCCGAGATTGCGGCTGTCTTCAATTTCATCGCATATGATAATAAACGGAGCCTCATTTTTGCTTTTTGCAAGCTCCAAAATGTCCTCAACCGAGCTGTATTCATGTGCGCAGACCTTTGCCGCAACTCCCTGATGATTGGCTCCGCCGCTTATTGAATCAAGCTTTTTTCTGTCCACGCTTTTAACAACGATTCCCCTGTCCTTTGCAAGCGCAACGATTTTTGCGGCAGAACCGCCGAGCTCGCCCTTAGCAATTAAAAGACTTTCGACCTCACGACCGCTTTTAAGCAGCTCCGTAACGGCATTTCTGCCTATAACCATATCATCATTTGTAAAAATTTCTTTATCGGGCATATTTTGTATCTCCGCATTTGATTTCAATACAATTATAACATTATATAGAAATTTAATCAATAAAATTTGAAAAATGGAAACGTAATTATTTCACTTTAATCGGCTGATAAATAAAGCCGCCTGATTCAGGCGGCATAAATTTAATCAAGGGCATCGCCCGAACATCAACATTTGTTAAGGGCGCAGCCCGTTTCAGCGGGATATTTCGTCTCCCGCTGAAAGAAAAAGGTGTTTTCGCCGCCTATAGAGGCGGAAACATCTTTTCAAATGTTATAATCTCACTGAAATATTTTTGCTTTTAAGATATTTTTTCAGCCTCGGAATAGGCAGCTCATTGAAATGAAAAAGACTCGCTGCAAGAACAGCGTCGGCGCAGCCTGCCGTAAAAGCATCATAAAAATGCTCGGCCTTCCCCGCCCCGCCCGAGGCAATCACGGGAATATTAAGGCGTTCCGAAACTGTTCTTGTAAGCTCAATATCGTATCCGTTTTTTTGACCGTCCTCATCCATAGATGTCAATAGTATTTCCCCCGCGCCTCTCTGCTGGGCTTCTTCTGCCCATTCTGCCGCGTCTATTCCCGTGGGTATTCTGCCGCCGTTAAGAAAAACTTCCCAGCCGCCGTTTTTTCTTCGCTTTGCATCTATCGCGCAAACAACGCACTGACTGCCGAATTTATTAGCAGCCTCGTTTATGAGATTCGGATTTCTCACAGCCGCCGAATTCACCGAAATTTTATCCGCACCGGCTCGCAGCAAATCTTTAAAATCATCCGTGCATCTGATTCCGCCGCCAACCGTAAACGGGATAAAAACAGTTTTTGCAACGCGTTCAACAATATCTATCATCGTGCTCCTGCCCTCATGCGTGGCGGTAATGTCGAGCAGCACAAGCTCATCCGCGCCCTGCCTGTCATAAGCGGCGGCACATTCAACAGGGTCGCCTGCATCGCGCAAATCAACAAATGAAACGCCCTTAACAACCCTTCCGTTTTTAACGTCAAGGCAAGGGATAATTCGTTTTGCATACATAACTTATCCCTCCAGATTTAAAAAATTTTCAAGCAGCTTTAAACCTATTTTTCCGCTTTTTTCGGGGTGAAACTGCGTTGCGCATAAATTGTTTTTCTGAACGGCACACTGAATGTTAACTCCATATTTTGTAACTCCGGCAACATCGCGGTCGTCTGCTCCGTCAAGATAAAAAGAATGAACAAAATAAAAGTAACTCTCATTAGGTATATCCTTAAAAATACCGTCTTTTTGCTTAACGGAAACCGAGTTCCAACCGATATGAGGAACCTTCAGCCCCAAATTTTGCGGTATAGAAATTATTTTTCCCGGCAAAACGCCAAGTCCGCTGACGCCCTCGCTTTCCTCACTGCTTTTAAAAAGCAGTTGAAGACCGAGACATATACCGAGAAAAGGCTTACCGGATAAAGCGGCGTCTTTAACCGTATCCGTAAGTCCTTTGGCGTTCATTGATGCCATAGCGTCACCGAACGAACCGACGCCGGGCAAAATAACGTGAGATGCAGATTTGATTTTTTCACTGTCTGCCGTAATCTCGCTTTCCGCGCCTATATAATCCAACGCGTTTTTTACACTCATAAGATTCCCCGCGCCGTAATCAATCACCGCAACCATATAATTCCCGCCTTTTCAAATAATGCCTGATAAATTTTAGCACATATCTAAAACTATTGCAATATTAATAATTGACAAATGCGCGACTTAGTGTTACAATCCAATAAGCATAAGGACAAATTTTGGGCGCAAAGCAACGAGTTGTCTAATCGAAATAACTCGTTATTCGGTATGCTTTGACTTAACAACTAAATACGGAGGTGTATCGAAGTGGTCATAACGGGCCTGACTCGAAATTTTAGGGCTGCTTGGTCGTTTCGTCCGCCGGAAATCCTTGATATAAAAGGGTTTTCAAAATCAAAAATCGAATATTTTTCAGTGTTCTCTCCTGCTTTTCTCTCCAAAAATTTTTGAGTTAAAAGCGGATGGAAATATACGGAGATGTACCCAAGTGGTTGAAGGGTCCGCACTCGAAATTTTTTGAAGAGTTGGCTGTTTGCTCCGCTTAAAAAGCCCGTAAAATCAGGGGTTTTCTCCGGTTCGAAAATTGAATATTTTGTTGTTCTTTCCGTCAGTTCTTTCCAAAAGTTTTTGGAAGAAATGCGGAATCACATACACGGAGAGTTGTCCGAGTGGTCGAAGGTGCAGCACTCGAAATGCTGTGTTCCCACAAGGAACCTAGGGTTCGAATCCCTAACTCTCCGCCAGAAAGTCCGGTAAACAAGCGGGTTTGCCGGACTTTTCTTTTTTGTTTGTTTGCTCAAAATCGGCTCAAAACTATGGAAAGAACAGCCCGTTTTTTGGAAAGAACAAGACGATTTCGGGCATTTTGGCGTATTCGAACCGTAAAAATCAGTTCTTTCCGCCATCATCTGAAATTTCAGCCCACTTGCTGCCGAAATTCACCGATTCGGGCAGTGCCATTCCGCTGACCATTGCCTTTGCCGACGACAGCTTTGAAGTGTAGTCAAGGTGAGCATAGATGTTAGCGGTGGTAGAAAAATCACTGTGTCCCAGCCACTCCTGAATTTGTTTCAGCGGTACGCCGTTTGCAAGAAGCAGGCTTGCACAACTGTGCCTTAAATCGTGAAAACGCATTCTTTTACAACCGTGCTTTTGAATATACTGCGGAAAATAACTTGTCAAATATTCCGGTCGCATTAAATCTCCCAGCTCGTCCACAAAGACATAACCGTCATATTCATAGTTGTAGCAGTTGCCGCAGACCTTTTTGTTGACTTCTTGTGCCGTTTTTACTTCTTTGAAGTACTCCGCAAAGCTGCCGACAAGCGGAAGTGTACGCATACTGGATTTTGTTTTTGCAGAGTCCTGTGCGTACATTTTTGTTTTTCCGTCCACTTGCAGCGATGTGACCGTGTGCCTAATAGTGATTGTGCCACGCTCAAAGTCAATGGCGTCCCATTTCAGTCCGCAGACCTCACCACGACGCAAGCCGTAGAAAGCGGCGACCAAAACAGGAAGTTCCAGCTTTGTCCCTTTGACTACTTCAAATAAATGTTGCAGTTCTTCCGCATCAAGGAATACAGGCTGATAATCGTTCTTTTTCGGGCGATCCACTTTCATTGCCACATTCTGCGTAACAAGGTCGGTTTTCATTGCGTATTTCAGTGCCTGATGAATAACGGCGTGATAGTGAATAACCGAGTTTGGCTTGACCGTTTTCAGCTTTTCGGAATAGAATTGCTGAATGTGTCTTGCCTCCAATTCCTGAAGCGTTAACGCCTTCTTACGAAAATACGGCTCAATCACCGATTTCACCATTTGCTCGTAAGAGCTGAATGTGGTCGCCTTAACACGCACCTTGACGATTTCCAACCATTCGAGCAGATAGTCTGCAAACGGCATATCGGAAGCAAGCTCGCCGACTTCCTGCGGCGGTATGGATGTATACTAAAAAAGTAGACAAGTGTGATAAAATAGAGGACAAGGAAAGGGAGGAAAAAATGAGTAATAAA
>CANRMJ010000034.1 GCA_947631705.1 uncultured Clostridia bacterium | reverse complement strand
ATATTTTTCTATTTGAAGAATAAGCGTAAATATTTTTGAAAGGGTATGATTTAGTCTTGAACTATATCATACAAGGTTATTATGGAAAGAACTTACATAAAAATTGATTTAAACGCTTTGAATGACAATATAGACGCGGTTCTTGAAAAGGTTAACGGAAAAGCAAAGCTGCTTGTTGTGATAAAGGCTGATGCTTACGGTCACGGCGCGGTTCAAACGGCGCGTGAGCTTGAAAAAAAGTGTGATTTTTTCGGAGTTGCCTGTATTGAAGAGGCATTGGAGCTGCTTCACGCAGGAATCACTACGCCTATTCTGATTTTGGGATATGTTTCGCCGCAGGTTTACGCTGACGTTGTTGAAAACGATATCCGCATTCCCGTTTTTTCTACGGAGGTTGCAAAAGCGCTTTCCGCAGAGGCTGTAAGGCAGGGTAAAACCGCGCTGTTCCACTTTGCGGTAGACACAGGAATGAGCCGCATAGGATTTCAGGCAACCGAGGAGAGCGCCGATATTTGTAAAGAGATATGCTCACTTCCGAATATAATGCCCGAGGGTATATTTTCTCATTTCGCAACTGCCGACGAAGCGGATTTAACTAAAACACTGTGCCAGAAAAAACTGTTTCTATCATTTATTGAAATGCTGAATAAAAGGGGAGTTGATATCCCCATAAAGCATTTAAACAATTCGGCGGGAATTATAAATTTCGGCGATATGCTTGATATGGTTCGCTGCGGAATCATAACATACGGAATGTACCCGAGCGAGGAAGTAAACAAATCAATAATAAAGCTAAAACCCGTTATGAGCTGGCATTCAATCGTCTCACACATAAAAACGCTTGAGGCGGGGCGCGAAATCAGTTACGGCGGAACATATAAAACTGCTGAGAACAGGGTGATTGCAACTGTTCCCGTTGGTTATGCGGACGGATATCCGAGATGCCTTTCAAATGTTGGAAAAGTTATTGTAAACGGCAAATATGCTCCTATTGTAGGCAGGATATGTATGGATCAGTTTATGGTGGATATTACCGGCATAGACGGTGTGGAGGTTGAAACACCTGTAACTCTCATAGGCAAAAACGGTTCTCTTGAGATTTCAATGGAGGATTTTTGCAAAAACGCGAATACGTTCAATTATGAGCAGGCGTGCCGTATATCGCGAAGAGTAACAAGAATTTATTGCAAAAACGGAATTGAAACAGAGAAAGTGAATTATCTCTAAAAGAAACAGCCTCTCGGATTACCGGGAGGCTTTCACATTTGTATGCCGTAAAGCTTTAAAATTTAATTCATAAATAATGCGTATATTCCCACGCTTAAACCGCTGAGAGCCATCAGCGCGGCAAGAATTATTGCCGTAACCTTTATCCATCCTCTGTGCATTTTTATACCTCCGTAAATTTATCGGCGGCGGCAGTAAGCTCCTCAGCCAGAGCAAGCGCGTCGCTTTTGTTTTTGCCTATCGCGGTTATATACGCCTTGATTTTAGGCTCGGTTCCGCTGGGGCGGATTATAATGCCGTTTCCGCCCGCAAGCTTGTAAGAAAGCACATTTGATTCCGGCAGACCTGTTTTTGTTTTTGTGTTATCGGCGGTGTTTAAGAAAAATCCGCTTTTGTAATCGCCGATGCGCAAAACTTTCATTCCCGCAATTTCGGCGGGCGGGGCGGCACGCAGGTTATCCATGATTTTTTTCATCTTTTCCATTCCGGCGGCACCGTCAAACTCATAGCTTTTAACCGTGTTGCTGTAAAAGCCGAATTCCGCGTAAATATCTTCCATAACGTCCGCAAGCGTTTTGCCTTGCGCCTTGTAATACGCCGCCATTTCGCATATAAGCATTGAGCCCACAACGGCGTCTTTATCTCTTGCGTGAGTGCCTGCAAGATAACCGTAGGATTCCTCAAAGCCCATAACGAATTTATCGGCTTTGCCCTCTTTTTCAAGCTCGGTGATGAGCTCGCCTATGTATTTAAATCCCGTGAGCAGATTCTTGAACTCGCAGCCGTATTTCTTTGCTATTTCCTCCGCAAGGTCGGTTGAAACGAAGGATTTTACCGCAACGGCGTTTTCCGGCAGCAGACCTTTTTCCTTCTTTTGCGAAAGAAGATAATTCAGCATCATTGCGCCAACTTCGTTTCCGCTCAAAAGCACATATTCGCCGCTTTCGCCGCGAACGGCAATGCCGACGCGGTCGCAGTCCGGGTCGGTTGCAAGCAAAATATCGGCTTTGATTTCGTCTGTCATTTTCAATGCGTATTCAAATGCCTGCTTGATTTCGGGATTCGGAAACGGGCAGGTCGGGAAATTTCCGTTCGGCATTTCCTGTTCCGGCACAACGTAAAGCTTTTCAACGCCTATTCTGTTTAAGATTTTTCTCACCGGCTTGTTGCCTGTTCCGTTCAGCGGAGTGTAAATAACGCAGAGATCCGCTTTTTTGCAAATTTCGGGGTTAACGCACTGCTTTTGAACTTCATTAAGAAATTCTTCAATCACGTCTTCACCCATATATTCAATAAGTCCGTTTTCAACGGCAGCGTCAAAATCTGTTGATTTAATGCCCGTGAAATAATCAACCTTTTGAATAAACGAATATGCCTCGTCAGCTTCAGCGTCTGTCATCTGATATCCGTTGCTGTCGTAGCATTTATAGCCGTTGTATTTTGCGGGATTGTGAGACGCGGTTAGAATGATGCCGCTTGACGTGCCGTATTTTCTGACGGCGTATGAAAGGCAGGGCGTTGGCTCAAGCTCGCTGAATAAATACGCCTTAACTCCGTTTGCCGCAAGAATTTTAGCCGCTTCTTTTGCAAAATATTCACTCTTGATTCGCGAGTCGTAGCCTATGGCAACAGACGGGTTTTTGTGCCGGCTGTTCAAAAAATCCGCAAGTCCCTGAGTGGCACGTCCCACGGTGTAAATGTTCATACGGTTTGTGCCGGCGCCGATAATGCCGCGAAGTCCGGCGGTGCCGAATTCAAGGTCTTTATAAAACCGCTCATAAATCTCATCGCTGTTTCCGCCGATTTCTTTAAGCTCCGCAATTAAATCGGGGTCGCCGACGGCATTTTCAATCCATTCGTTATACAATCCTCATGTGTCCATGTCATCACTCCTAAATAATATATTTCTATTTTAATCTTATTAAAATATGTTGTCAATATCTTCACGATTTAGTATAATTTATTTAAGCCGACACAAAAGCACAAATTATGAATCTTCGGTGCTTTTCGTTTTGAGTTGGCAGTCAGATTTGCGTTATGCCGTTTAAAGAAGGAGAAAATATGTTTGCAAAAGTAAAAAGTCTCGGAATTTTCGGTATGGATTCGTTTCCCGTTGTTGTGGAGGCGGATTTGAGCAGCGGGCTTCCGAGATTCGATATTGTCGGTCTGCCCGATACCGCTGTTAAGGAGAGCAAGGAAAGAGTGAGGGCGAGCATAAAAAACTGCCGCTTTGATTATCCTGTTTCCCGAATAACAGTTAATATTGCTCCAGCCGATATAAAAAAAGAAGGACCCGTTTACGATTTGCCGATAGCGATAGCGATTTTAAAAGCAACGCGGCAGATAAAGGCAGACATAAAAGATTATGCTTTTTTGGGAGAGCTTTCGCTTGACGGAGAAATACGCCCGTGCAACGGAATTCTGCCAATGCTGCTCAAGGCGCGGCAGGAAGGCATTAAATCGGTTTTTGTGCCGTATGACAATGCCGCCGAAGCAAGTGTTGTTGATAAAATAAACGCTTATCCCGTTAAAAATATTTTTGAAGTTATACGTCATCTGAGCGGAGAAAATCCCGTTTCTCCCTGTTATATGCCGTATAAAGCCTGCGAAATGAAAAATGATTTGCTTGATTTTGCCGATGTAAAGGGGCAGAAGGATGCAAAGCGCGCTCTTGAAATAGCTGCTGCAGGAGGGCACAACTGTATTATGATAGGTCCTCCGGGAACGGGAAAATCAATGCTTGCAAAGCGCCTGCCGTCTATACTTCCGCAAATGACCTTTGAGGAGCAGCTTGAAACAACCAAGCTGTATTCAATAGCGGGAGCGTTGCCGAGCGGTATCCGTTTGATTACGGAAAGACCGTTCAGAAGTCCTCATCACACTATTTCCGCTCAAGGTCTTGCCGGAGGAGGGCAGAACCCGAAACCCGGCGAAATCAGCCTTGCACATAACGGCGTTATGTTTATGGACGAATTCCCTGAGTTTGACAGGAGAGCAAAAGAATCGCTGCGCCAGCCGCTTGAAGACGGAATTATCACAATCGCGAGAACAAGCGCAACGGTTGCCTATCCATCAGATATAATGATCGTTGCGGCTATGAATCCCTGCCCCTGCGGCTATTTCGGGCATCCAACGCGTGAATGCACCTGTACCGACGCTGCGCGCAAAAAATACCGCGACAAGGTGAGCGGTCCGGTGCTGGACAGAATTGATTTGCATATAGAGGTTGAGCCGGTAGATTACGATAAGCTGTCATCTAAGGCGGAAGAGGAACATTCCTCGGACATAAGAAAACGTGTTAATGCCGCAAGAGAAATCCAACAAAAAAGATTTAAGGGCACGGGAATTTCCTGCAATGCGAAAATGACGCCAAAAATGACAAAGGAATATTGTGTTTTATCCGCAGACGCTTCCGCTCTTTTAAAAGCAAGCTTTGATAAGCTCGGGCTTTCCGCGAGAGCATATGATAAAATTTTAAGAATTTCACGCACCGTTGCCGATTTGGAAGGCAGCGAAAACATTGAGCTTTCTCATGTGGCGGAGGCTATACAATACAGAAGTCTTGACAGAAAATATTGGAGAGAATAATTATTTCCGCAAATTTTTAAAATCAGTTTTAATTTAATCACGCTCTGTTTTGCTGCGCAGGAAAAGTGATTTGAAAAATAATTCGGCAGCAGGAAAGGAAATGCTGATATATATGAAAAAAGAAATTAAAAAAACTATGGAAAATCTTGAAAAAAACGGTATAAAGGCGTTTTTCGTTGAAACAAAAGAAGAGGTTGTTCCGCTTATCGAAACGCTTGTGCCGGAGGGCAGCTCTGTTTCAAACGGCGGCAGCGTTACTCTTGCCGAAACAGGTGTTATGAACCTGCTCAAAAGCGGCAAATACGATTTTATAGACCGCAGCGGGCTTAACGGCGAGGAATTGAGGGACTGTTATATAAAAGCATACGGCTGTGATGCTTATTTCTGCTCGTCAAACGCCGTTACCGAAAACGGAGAACTTTATAATGTTGACGGCAACTCAAACCGCGTATCGTGTATAGTGTTCGGTCCGCGTCAGGTTATAATGGTTGTGGGTGTAAATAAGATAGTGCCGGATATAAACGCCGCCATTAAAAGGGTTAAGGAGACTGCCGCTCCGCTGAACACGGTGCGGCTGGATTGCAAAACTCCCTGCGCGGCAACAGGTGAATGTATAAGCCTTGATGATGAAAACTCTTTTATGTGCAGCGGCTGCGCAAGCTCTCAAAGAATTTGTTGCAATTACGTTGTAAGCGCACAGCAGAGATATAAGCACAGAATCAAGGTTATTATAGTAAACGAAAAACTCGGCTATTAATCTATATAAAATCCTTTTAATCAAAAGACTCCCTGTTTCTTTAAACGCAGGGAGGCTTTTTTGATTATTTCCGAAATTTTAATATTAAAGTAATTTAACTCAAAGAAAAATAAGTTTGTATTTGTATATTCAATATGATATTTTTTAGTCAAAGGGCAATAATTGTTTGTTAATTTTTCTTATTCTTTGCGTTTGGAGCAATAAAGCTTCTTGCAATGATAACAATTCCTGCCGTTAGGCAAACCGCCGACGCGCCTAAAAGAGCCTTTGACGTCGGCGAAAGAACGCTTTTTATTTCCGCTTGTGCTCCCATTTCCGCCGAAACGGATTTATTGCTCTCACTTTCGTTTTTGGTTGTATTTCTTTGTGTCTGTTCTAAGGTTCCGCTGTATTTCTCGGTTCCCGCGGCGCTTTGGAGCTGTGCGTTGCCCGAGTATTTGTATTTCGTTTCGGATTCCTTTGCGCTGCTTTTTGATTTTGCGGATGAGCCTGTCGTTTCGGTGTCTGTGCCTGATGTGCTTTCGGTAGTGCTTTTGACTGTTGTTTCGTCCTTCTCCGAATAATCAATCATTATATTTTCGTATGGAGTGTATGTTTTTCCGTTTGCCGAAACGGATATATCAAGATAATTCTTTTCCTTTTTGTCGTTCTTGTTCTTAAATTCCAGACAAAAATATATCTCCTGTCCCTGCTCCGTCGCCTCTCCGAAATTAACTTCCGCGTCAAACGGCGGCTTTTCGGATTCATAAACAAGCCCGTCTTTTTCAACGGTTATTCTGTATTCATTAACGCCGTTGCGGATATTAAGTATAACCGAAACATCGTTTTTATCTTTTTCAAGCCCGCTCTCACTGTAGCTTAAATGGAAATATACGCGGCGGTTTTCAATATCCGAATAATAGCTGCATATTCCTGAATAGCCGCCCTCCTTATAATAAGGCAAAACGGTAATGTCATCGGCATACTCAATCCATGCCGAAGGGTCGTTAATAAAATCCTGAGGTACGGCGGCTTGAGCGAAAAACGGAGTAAAAAAGAATAAAAAAAGAGCAAGCGGTAAAGCAGCAATACGTTTGATATCACTCCACCTGCCTTGCAATAGTGTTTGTATTGATTTTTCGATACGGAATTTTATTTTATATGCCGAATATTGTCAAAATCACTGTAAATCAGTATATCATTGTTTTTAACAATTGTCAAATTTTATATACTGCCGGTGTTTTGCTATATTGAAAGATAAATTGAAAAAAGAAAAATAATATGATATATTGAGTTCGGGCATATCCCGAACTTTTATTTTTACGAGGGCATTATGAGAATAGCGATATGCGATGATGAAAAAGAATTCAAAGCGGCTCAGAGGTGATGATATGGCATACAGTGAGTTAATTAAGAATTTTTCAAAAATTCGCGAATATATGAGTCAGTTTTACATTTACGGCTTTAAGAGCCGTAATGAATACAATGCTAAAAGCGCAAGAAGCTATGATAACGAGCGTAGGCGAATTGAAAGCTGGCTTGGTGACTATATGTCGTTCCATCAGAACTCAAGCGGTAAAAACATATTTATATCCGTAGACAGCAGAAATGTTTTTCACAATCCGCTTTACAATGCTTTCAAGGCAAAGAGCTTTACCGATAATGATATCATACTTCATTTTTATATATTTGATATTCTCAGCCGCAATACCGCAAAATCCATAAGGGAAATTGCCGATGTTATATCGTCTGATTATCTGTCGATGTTTGACGATTATCAGATTGACGAATCGACGATCCGAAAAAAATTGAAGGAATATGAAAAGCTTGGCATTATCAAGTCTGAAAAAAGAGGAAAAGAATTAGTGTTTTTCAGAAACGAAGACAACGTGGATTTGAAATCATGGAAAGATTCTGTTGCATTCTTTTCCGAAGAAGACCCTCTTGGTGTGATAGGCTCATATATTCTTGACAAATATGATGACGCTACTGATTATTTTACCTTTAAGCACCATTATATTCTGCATGCGCTGGAAAGCGAAATATTATATACAATTTTTCAGGCTGTCAGAGAACACAAAGCAACCGAGATTGAGGTTTACTCCCATAAAAAGAGCAACATCGGTGTATACAAAATACTGCCGATTAAAATATACATAAGCACTCAGGGCGGCAGAAGATATGTTATGGCATACCACTACCGATTCAAAAAAATCATATTTTACAGGCTTGACAGCATTAAAAAGATTTTATTGAAAGAAACTGAAAACGAATATGAAAAATATTATGAAACGGCAGAGAATGTCGAGAAGAATTTATGGGGTGTTTCAATAGGCAGAAACCATAATCTTGATCGCATTGAAATGACTTTGTTTGTTGGCGATGACGAACAGTACATTGTAAACCGTTTGAACAGAGAAAAGCGGTGCGGTGAAGTGTTTGCGATTGATAAAAACCATTACAAATTTACCGCTGAGATTTATGACGCAATGGAAATGATGCCGTGGATAAGAACTTTTATAGGCAGAATTACAAAGCTCGAATGTTCCGGCAAAGCGGTTGTTGATACATTTAATGCGGATTTGGCAGAGATGAAAAGAATGTACGGAGATAACGATTATGCTGTTTAGTGAAATTTACGGCAGCTATTTTAATGTTGTTGCCAAGGTGTTGGAAAAAGCCGTTCAGGGAAATTTAACCGAAAAAGAAATTAATAATATCGTTCTGGAAAAGGCTTTTGGAGAAAGTATACTTAATATTCCAAATGCGTTGAAAAATGGAAACTGGAAATTAATCAACAGTAATATGGAAACGCCTTTGAATAATGCTCCCGAAATGCCTTTGACCTTGCTCCAAAAGCAATGGCTCAAAGCTTTACTGTCAGATCCGAGAATAATGCTTTTTAATCCGTCCGCCGAAGGGCTTGAAAATATTGAGCCGCTTTATGACACAAATATTATAAAATATTTTGACAGGTATTCAGACGGTGATGATTTTAAAAATCCCGAATACATACACAGTTTTCAGGCAATACTTGAATCATTAAAGCGGAATAAAAAACTGAAAATGAAATATACGGGGAAGAAATGGAAGCGGAAAGAATTTATCTGCTCGCCCGTAAAACTTGAATACTCCTCAAAGGACGATAAATTCAGACTTAAAGCGATTGCATACCAAAAATTGTTTACTCTGAATTTATCTAAAATTGAAAGCTGTGAAATAACGGAATTTGAAATAAATGACGATATTAAAAAGTATGAAAATGATGTTGAAACAATCGTTTTAGAACTGAAAGATGAAAGAAATTCATTGGAGAGAGTAATGCTGCATTTTTCTCATCTTGAAAAAGAGGCGGAAAGGCTTGACGATAAGCATTACCGTATAACTTTAAGATATGATAAAGATGATGAAACGGAAATTCTTATAAGAATTTTATCCTTTGGACCTATGATTAAGGTTATTTCACCCGAAAGTTTTATTAATCAGTTGAAAAAGAGAATATATAAACAGGAAAGCTGCGGAGTATGAATATAACATTTGAAAAGATGTCCCCCCCGCCTCTATAGGCGACGGGAAACACCTTTTTCTTTCAGTGGGAGTTATAATCTCCCACTGAAACGGGCTGCGCCCTTTACAAATGTTGATGTTCGGGCGCTGCCCTCGATTAAACTTCGCAACTTTTTTTCCAAGATTATTTTTCCATAATTTGCTAATATGAAATCACAACAAAGGTGCAAACAGCAAATGTAGAAAGGTAGCTAAGAGGTTATAGCAGGTGACTGAAAATCACCGTGTCGCAGGTCCGAATCCTGCCCAAAACTGCACCTTGTTTTTTAGAGATGCGTACGGCAAAAGATAAATGCGGTAATCCTTAGTTCGCATCTCGTCAATAAAGGCACAAGCAGCAATTATCGAAAATCAGGAGAAGACATTTAATCTTCATTCCGCGGGTTTCAAATTCCCGCTGATTTGTGCCTTGCGTTTAATTTAAAGATGCTTACAGCAACTATTTAAAAGTCTTGAAAACTCTTATCAGACGGCAATGCGTATGCTTGCCCAAGCATCTTGTAAAGGGCAAAAGAGGCATTTACAGCGGTTAAGCTCCGAAACGCGCCTATTGCCAAACAGTAAAAGCCCGATAAATTTTATTATGGAAAACGGAGGGAGCACAATGTTAGAAAAATTGAAGAATGAGATGAATTTAACAGAGACTGAAAACGGCGCAAAATCCTATAAAAGCACCGACAGCTATTGCCTTGATTTATTTGCATCAATCGGAGCTCTCCGTGACGCTGACAGTAAAGAAATCATAAATCGCTTTATTAAGGCATACGCAGAAAATGCGGATCTTGCAATGAAAATTTTGTTCTTTGCGAGAGATATAAGATTCGGTCTCGGTGAACGCGGTGTGTTCAGAACAATATTAAAATGGCTTGCGGTAAATGAAGTGCCGTCTGCCGATAAAAACATTGAGTACATTGCCGAATACGGCAGGTATGATGATTTACTTGTATTATTGAATACGCCATGTCATAATAATGTTGTTGCATATATAAAAAATCAGCTTGAAACAGATTTGAACGCTATGGCGGAAAGTAAAGAAGTATCTTTGCTTGCAAAGTGGCTGCCTTCTGTAAATGCGTCTAACAGGCAAACGGTAATTAATGCGAAAAAAATTTCAAAAGCATTGGGGTTGACTGACGCGGAATACCGCAAAACACTTTCCAGACTGCGTTCTTATATAAAAATAATAGAAAATAATCTTCGTGAAAAAGATTACACTTTTGATTATTCAAAGCAGCCTTCAAAGGCATTGTTTAAATACCGAAAGGCGTTTTTAAGAAATGATTTAGAAAGATACAAAAATTATTTAAACAATGTTGCCGAGGGCAAAGCAAAAATGAATACAGGCACACTTATGCCCTATGATGTTATTGCGCCGTTATGCAATTGGTATAATGACGATGTTACCGAAGAACAGCGCACCGCTATTAATACAACGTGGAACGCGTTGGACAATTATTGCGGTAAAGAAAATTATATCGCGGTAATTGACGGCTCTGGTTCAATGTACGGTTACGGAAATCCTGCTCCGATTCAAGTGGCGCTGTCGCTCGGCATTTATTTTGCAGAGCATAACAAGGGCAAATTCGCAAATCATTTCATAACATTTTCCGAGAATCCTCAGCTTGTTGAAATCAAGGGTAAGGATATTGTTGATAAGGTAAATTATTGCAAAACTTTCTGTGAAGTTGCAAACACCAATATTCAAAAAGTTTTTGAGCTTATCTTAAAAACAGCAGTAAAGAATAATGTTGAGCAAAATGAATTGCCGTCAACAATTTACATAATTTCGGATATGGAATTTGATTGCTGCGCGGCGGATGCGGATTTAACCAATTTTGAATATGCAAAAAAGCTGTTTGAAGATAACGGTTATACCTGCCCGAATGTGGTATTCTGGAATGTTCAGAGCAGAAATATTCAGCAGCCCGTTAAAAAGAATACTCAGGGTGTTGCTCTCGTATCGGGATGCACACCCAAAATATTCGATATGGTTACAAGCGGCAGTATTGATCCGTATAAGTTTATGCTGGAAACAGTTAATATTGAAAGATACAAAAAAATAGTGGCATAGAAAGGTTATTCCTTTCTATGCCGGGAAGAGATAATAATGATTAAGATAAAAGGAAAGTTTGCAGATGCGGAAGTTTATGCAAAGACTGTAGAGCAATCTGCGTTAGAGCAAATTGAATTGCTTTGCTCTCAGGAGTTTACGAAGGGTGCAAAGATAAGAATAATGCCGGATGTCCACAGCGGCGCCGGCTGTGTTATCGGTTTTACCGCGGATTTGGGCGATATGGTGATACCTAATATTGTCGGTGTTGATATCGGGTGCGGAATGCTCTGTGTTAAGCTTGGCAATGTTGATATTGATTTTAATAAATTAGATGAAATTATAAGAAAATATGTTCCGTCAGGCACTGAGGTTCACGAAGGAAGAATGATGAAATATCCTAAACTTCAGCAAATGCATTGTTACCGCTCATTAAAGGATACAAAGCGTATTGAGCGTTCTATCGGAACTCTCGGCGGAGGCAATCATTTTATCGAAGTTGATACTGATGAAAACGGATGCAAGTATCTTGTCATACATACGGGATCAAGAAATCTCGGCAAACAGGTGGCGGAGCATTATCAGGATATGGCTTATGATATTCTTTGCGGTAAAGATAAACTCTTTGAAGAGCAAAAGCGAATTATTGAGGAATATAAGGCAGCAGGCAGAAGAACTGAAATTCAGGAAACTCTCAAAAAGCTAAAGTCTGAATTTAAATCCAAAACAACAGATATTCCCAAAGAGCTTTGCTATTTAACAGGGAAGTACAGACAGATGTATCTTGACGATATGGCTGTTTGTCAGGAATTTGCAACTATTAATCGTGAGTTTATTGCGGACTTAATATTGTTTCATTATTTCGGCAAAAAAACCGATGAGTTTGAATCATTTGAAACAATTCATAATTATATTGATTTAAAAGAAAATATTGTTCGTAAGGGCGCGGTTTCGGCGCGTAAAGGCGAAATGCTCCTGATTCCGATTAATATGCGCGACGGAAGTCTGATTTGTGTCGGAAAAGGCAATAAGGACTGGAACTGTTCCGCTCCTCACGGTGCGGGAAGATTGCTTTCAAGATCATCTGCGAGGGATACCCTGTTAATTGAAGATTACAAGCGTCAGATGGAAGGGATATTCACAACCTGTGTGAATGAGCGTACAATCGACGAGTCACCTATGGCTTACAAAAATAAAGATGAAATTGTATCTCAAATCACACCGACGGCAGATATCATTTTACAGATCAAGCCTTTATATAATTTCAAAGCTAATTAACTATATTGCTGAAGCGGTATCAGAATTGTGATACTTCTGCTTTCAGCCTGAATATAGTATATAGTGAAACTGCGTAACGGCAAGAGCAGCCTGTTGACGTTCAGTCACTGTATTATGGTGTTAACAGTTGCCGGGGATTCATGCATTCGGTGATTAACTTGCACCGAAAACTCATAACGGTTTCGGACGTACATATGGGGATAACAGGAAAGTAATAATCCTGAAATGTTTTTCATAAGTCAGGATGACCTGTTGTCATCAAAAAAAGAGTCTGCCAATCGGTTTTTGTCGAGATCAAAGTAACCGATTGGCAGTTTTTCGCGTTTAAATAAGACAGATTATAATTTAAAAATACTAATGAGGCGTGTGAGATGTAAGGCTTACACGCCTTTTTGATTGGCTAACTACTTGTAATGACAATCCCCTGTTTTACTATTGCACTGAACGAGTGGTTATGATTTTTTACAGTTACTTTCTAAATGGCGTTGTAAATAAATGCGATTCCTTTATATGAAATTATAATCGCTTTACCGTTATGAGCAGTTCTTCCTCATCCCGAACGTTTTCAACCGTCACCGTGAGGTCGCTTTTTGCGAAATCAACAGGCTTGCTGCCGATATATGCGGATACCTCACCGTCAAAAGGCAGACGAACGGTATATCTTCTGCTTTCGGGAACAAGGCTTGCCTCGCCTTCGCCGGAATGTTTAACGAAAGAATATTCGCCGTTTTCCGTGTGCGATGTAAATCTTGTGAAATGCTCAACACCATCCAAAAACGAATTTGTTTCGTTGTCGTCTTCAAAAAGAACATATTCCCCGTTTCCTTGCGCAGTCCAAACGGTTAAGGAATTCGGATTGCTTTGGTCTTCAACATCGTCCTGTAATGGCAAAATTCCGCCTTCTCTTAAAAATACGGGAATACTTTTTAGTCCTCTTTCAACAGTGTGAATTCCTCCGTTGAGCACCTCTCCCGTAAATATATCAGTCCATTTGCCCTTGGGCAGCCATATATTCAGCTTGCTGACACCGTTAACGGAGGGTGAGGTTATAGGCGCCACAAGCAATTCAGACCCGAAATAATATTCATTCGGATATTTTTCTCCCTCCGGCTCATCTGTGCGATAATAAAGCGGTTCAATAAGCGCAATGCCGTTTTTTGTTGTTTCCGCCATTGCCGTATAAATATACGGCACAAGACGGTGTCTGAAACGCATCCAATTCTTTGCGATTTCCTCCACGGATTTATGATTCCACGGTTCTTTAGATACCGCGAAGCATTGAGAATGCAAGCGGAAAACGGGGCTCATTACCCCAAATTGAATCCATCTAAGGTAAAGCTCGTCGTCTTTCTGCTCTCCATGCATATGCCCGCCCAAATCATGAGACCATGCTGGATATCCGGCATTTGTTGCGTTTGCTGTAAAAAACGGCTGATAATCAAGCGCTTTCCATGTGACATATGTATCACCTGAAAACCCAATCGGATATCTGTGTGAACCTATTCCGGCATAGCGAGAGAGTATCAACGGGCGTTTGCCGTTTTTCTTTGAATCAAGAGTATGATAATGGTTGCAAGCCCACAGCGGGTCGTATCCTTTGAGCTTGCTTTTTTTGCCCTGCTGCCAATCTATCCACCATGATTCAACGCCCTCTTCTTCGAGAGGGTGAAGCAAACGGTCGAAATATGCGTTTATAAATTTCTCAGACGTAATATCAAATTTCACCGCGCGCTTTTCGGAAGGATCCTGACCAACCGCCTCGCACACATCGCGGTATCTGTCCTCATAATAACGAACGCCGTCAGCAGGATGCAAATTCAAAGAAATATGATATCCCATAGAATGAACTTCGTTCAAAAAAGCCTTGGGGTCGGGAAAAAGTTTTGTATTCCAAGAAAACCCTGTCCATCCGGGCATAAAAAGGGAGACAACATCCAATTGATAAGGTTTATCCTTCCACCACCAATAGCCGTATTTGAAAAGCACGTTTACCCAATGCCAATCCATATCAACGATTGTAAACCAAAACGGCACATTTTCCTTTTTAAAACGGCGCAGTAATTCAAGATATTCGTTTGCGCTGTATTTCCAATATCTGCTCCACCAATTTCCGAGCGCATATCGGGGAGGAAGCGGAGGGAATCCCGTTATCGCATAATAATCACGCAATACCGTTCTTTCCGAAGCGCTGTTGAAATAGTAGCGGTCTGAGCAATCCTCCCTGGAGTGAACCATTCCGTCTTCTCCCAAAATAAGCGTGTCATCTCTCATCTCGCTTACGCCGGATTTTGAAATCAATCCTTTTTCAAGTTTTACGGAACCGTTTGATTTATCCAATGTGCGCGCCGTGCCCAGTCTGTTATCATCGGGATCATACGGAATTTCAACGCCATCGCGCACCGCATATATAAGATCGCCCGACTCTCTGTTTACAGCAAACGCCCCCTCATCGGTGGAAACAATCACTTGCCCGTTTTTTTCGGAAATGTTATACGGAACGGGAGGAAAATTGCGATACCACACAGCTTGGGTTGCACTGTCGGTATATGCTCCTTTTTCCACTCTTATCAAACGGGGAGTAAGCACGCTGATTCTCAATTTTCCCACAATTTTTACCGATGCTGGATTCGCCTTTTCGTCCGTTTTTGCCCTTAAATGTTCATTTAACATAATTTTCTCCCCTTGTTTAAATCTAAACATTGATTATAAAAACAAATGTTGATGTTCGGGTGCTGCCCTCGATTAAATTGCTGCGTCAGCATTGGCAAGTATGTTCTTAATTTGATTCAATGTCATTATAGCAAACGGATTTTGGCAATGTCAATTAATATGAATTATTTATAATTCTTGAAAAAGTGATTTTATGATGCAATTTAAGCGCGTCTTGAGATATAATTAAATTAAGGATATTTTTGGCATTTTAGTTATTAATTACAAGGATATGACCGGCAATTATGGTTGCAATAAACGGCAACACGAAACCGAATTCACCGTTTGGCAATTCTCAGGCGTACAAAGGTACGGTTTGTCAAAAGGTAAAAACGCCAAAAGCTGCTTGAATTCGATGTTCAGGCAGCTTTTTACAATACAATAATCTATTTAATAATTATGAAGTTTTACTGTTTATAATATGTAAATATTATTACCATTATAACCGCTCTGTTTCGGCGTGGTTCAGACCGCTTTATCGACAGCGTGTGTCCGGCAGAAATAAATTGTCGGGCTTTCTTTATACTCATCGGCAGAGTTTTTTATAGATATTATCCTTAAACCACTGCTCTGTAGATTTTTCGTTTATTTCATCAAATTTTATCCAGCGAACGGCGCTGTTTTCATCGGGCTTTGCGGCTATATGCTCGCTTTCGTCCGCCTCAAGCAAATATGTAACATTAAGGTGTAGGTGAGAAGACACATATTTGCCCCTTTTGATATGTCCGTCAACAGTGAGCACCTCAATGGAATAAATGTCTTTTGTTACGGGCGCAACATTCGTGATTCCGCTTTCCTCCCGTGCCTCACGAACGGCAACCTTGAGAAGGTCAGACTCTCCGTCAGCGTGTCCGCCGAGCCACGCCCAAGAATTGTAAATATTATGATAAGCAAAAAGCACCTTTGTTCTCTCTTTATTTACAACCCATGAGGAAACCGTAAAATGACAAACACTATTGTCTCTTGTTAATACATCGGGCATTGTTTCAAGGCAGCGGAGCATAAGTTCCTTATCTGCCTTTTCCTGCTCGTTATAAGGCTTATAAGCAAGTATTTGATTTATAATTTCATATTGCTTTTTCATTTCGAGCACTCCTTTAGAAGGGACAACCTTTTATTAATATATTTATATATCTCATTTGCGTTTTTGTCAAACAAGAAATTATTTTCTTGCAATCACCTTTTTGAAATAAAAAGCGCTGCCGCGGCATTTGTACGCCGAACCGACAGTGCTTTTTATGTTGATTTTCAACAAATCCGAATTACAGGTATTTAACTATAATGTATACGGTGCAAATTACAACAACTAATATAGTTATCGGAGCATTGTATTTGCAATATCTGCCCCAAGTGATTTTATGCCCGTTTTTGCCCGCAACGGAAATCCCCATTACATTTGCGGACGCTCCTATGGGAGTGGCGTTGCCGCCGAGGTCTGTTCCGAGAGAAAGCGACCACGCAAGCGTTGTAAGGGCAATATCCTGTGTGGCAGCCATTGAGGTTATTACAGGTATCATCGTTGCGGCAAATGGTATATTGTCCACAAACGCGCTGATTATTGCCGAAAGCCATATAACGATTATCACCATTATCACCGAATTGCCGCTGCTTATGTTCCCTATAAAGCTTGCAATTAAGTCCAACACCTTTGTTTCTTCAAGCCCGCCCACAACAATAAACAATCCGATAAAGAAAACAAGTGTTTTATAGTCTATGCGCTTAAAAATATGTTTTACGCCCTCTTTGCCGGATGTTAAAACAGTAAGCAAAGCCACAATAATACCGATAGAAGATACCGTCAGACCCGTCTGCGCGTGAGTGATAAGAAGAACTATTGCCGCAAGGAAAATAACGGCGCTTATAACAAAACTCTTTATATTTTTTATTGCCTCGGACGGTTGAGGATAATCGACCTTGCCGGAACGGTTTTTGTCGCTCTTTTTG
>CANRMJ010000033.1 GCA_947631705.1 uncultured Clostridia bacterium | reverse complement strand
ATTCAACATACTTCATAATAATTCACATAGCCTTTCTGGCCGCAAACAGTAATTAAAATCACGATATCCCTTGCCGCGGCCAAACAAGGTGTGATGTGTATTCAGCCATCTCAAAATTATGGCATAAGCAAATTTTGAGGGTTTGTTTAAAGCCTTTATGCCTTGTTATCCGTGCCGAAAATCAAAATGTGGCGCTTCGCGTTTTCATAAGCACCCTCAATTTCCGCGGCGTGCAAATCATAATAGCCTTTAATTTTGTTTTTATTATAGCAGTCTCGCACCGTTTTTTCAACCATGTCAAACGTTGCGGTGGCTATGTTTATTTTTTTTATGCCCGTTTTGGAGCATCTTACAAAATCATTCGGGCTTATTCCCGTTCCGCCGTGAAGGACGAGAGGAACAGAAACGGATTCGGCACATTCTTCAAGTATGTCAAAACGGAGCTTTGGCGTTGATTTGTAATTCCCGTGGGCGTTTCCTATTGCAACCGCAAGCGCGTCAACCTTTGTTTCATCCGCGAATCTCACCGCGTCTGACGGTTTCGTGCAGTTTATCGCAATATCCTCGCTGCCGTCCTCCGAGCCGCCGACGCATCCTATTTCCGCCTCAACCGCCGCGTCGTAATCGGCCGCAAGCGCCATAACCTTTTTCGTTTCTTCAATATTTTTGTCAAGCGGAAGATGGCTTCCGTCAAACATAACGGAGGTGAAGCCCAAATCGAGCGCCTCTGAAATTTTTTCAATCGTTTTGCCGTGGTCAAAATGAACGGCAACGGGCGTTTCCGCGTTTTCCGCGGCGGCAACCATAAGCGGACCTATAATTTCAAGCGGCGACTGTTTCAATCTCACCTCGGCAATCTGCAAAATAACAGGCGCGTTCAGCTCTTTCGCCGCTTTTAAAACGCCGAGAACCATCTCCATATTCGCAACAGAAAACGAACCAACGGCATAATTGCCGCTCTTTGCCGCGTCAAGCAAATCCCGCATATTAACAAGCATATGTTTTACCTCTCAAAAATAAGTGCGAGTTGATCTGTAAGCCGAGTTCTGTCTTGGGCAATTATCTATCTCGATATGCCGTTGCCGGCATACTCAAGCCACATTTCGGGATTATGTGTCGAGCAAACAACTTCCCTGTCTGTGTTGCAGCGGATAGGGTTTACATGGCAGCGAACGTCTCCGCCCGCTCGGTGAGCTCTTACCTCGCCTTTCCATCCTTACCGCAAAAGCGGCGGTTTATTTCTGTTGCACTTTCCCTAAGGTCACCCTCGGCGGCCGTTAGCCGTTATCCTGCTCTGCGCTGCTCGGACTTTCCTCACACCGCGGTTTAAAAGCACTTTGGTGCGCAACTGCCCGATCAACTCGCCGCATATATTTTAAATTATTATAAACACACTGTCAACATTTTTATTAAACGGTTGAAATTATTTAATCATTATAGTAATATTTAAACGTGCGGTAAATATATAAGTAAGGTGATTATATGCCTGATAATGATGATTTTTTCAGTAAATTTGAAAAAGACAGAACTGTTCCTCCCGAAGAAAATTACTATGGCAATTATTCGGCGGGCGATGATTTTAAAAACGAAAAGACAAGCCCTTTCCGCCAAGCGAAAGACGACGTTTTTGAATACGGAATAAATCCTGTTGACGAATACTCGGATTTTTCCGAAAAGCCCGACACTCTTGAGCGCGAACTGCAAAGGCAGCGCGGCAGAACGCCCGCAAAGAAGAAGAAAAAGAAAAAATTCAATCCCGCGATTGCCGTGTTTGCTGTTTTTCTTGCAATAGTTTTACTCGCCGCAAGTTTAACATTGCCCGTTCTCGGCAAAATCAACTATAATGAGAAAACGGAAAACGAATATGTGAGCGCCTCCGAACTGTATTCCTCATCAAAGGTAACGAATATTCTGCTGCTCGGCGTTGACGCAAGGGCAAACGAGGAAAGCTCCGAAAGCCGCTCTGATTCAATGATGCTGATTTCAATTGATTCGCAGAACAATTGTATAAAAATGACATCTTTTTTGCGAGATACATGGGTGTATATACCCGTTAAGGATAAAAAGCAGCGGTTAAACGCCGCTTGCACCTACGGCGGATACAGCGCGGTTGCGGACACGATTGAATATAACTTCGGCGTTAAAATAGACGGATACGTTGTTGCCGATTTTGAGATGTTTAAAATTATGGTAGACAGCATTGGCGGCGTTGAGGTTGACGTGACCGAAAAAGAGGCAAAAGAGGTTACAAAGCATCCCAAGAGATACGGAAATGTTGAGCTTGATTCAGGGCTCCAAACACTAACGGGCGAACAGGCGCTTGCGTATTGCAGAATCAGAAAGATAGACACAGACTGGAAACGCACCGAACGCCAGCGCACCGTTATGGAAAAAATAATAAGCGGCACTTTCCGCTCCGGCCCAATATCGGCATACGGCACATTAAACGATATTGCGCCCTGCATTGAAACAAACCTTTCAAAAACAGAGCTTATGCGCGCCGGATTCAAGGCGCTGGGCTGTGTTTCGGGAGGATTTCAACAAGCCTCCTGCCCGTTTGAGGGCACATGGGAATACACAAAAAAGGGCGGTGCTTCCGTTATTGGGGCAAACATTGAAGAAAATAAGGAAAAGCTGATTGAATTTATTTACGGATAAAATATTCTCGTTAATGATATCCTCCGTTACCCACAGCTTTTCGGGCTGCCCAAAAATGGAAGGGGCTGTCTCACAATTTTCGTGAGACAGCCCCTTTTCATTTTAACTTTTTTAATTTTTTTTCTTCTTTTTTCTGTTTGTTTTCGGGCGGTTTTCAAGATATTGCTTTCTATCAAATCTATACCAAACATAAATTGCCGCAATAACTATAATTCCCGCAAAAACCCAAGCCGCAATTTTTAAATCGCTTTTAATTCTGCCAAACTTGCCCGCCGCTTCCATAAAGAAATCGTAATAGGCGGCAAGCTGCTTTTCATTGCCCGAAGAATCGGTGTAATGGTAAAAGCCGTCTTCAAGATAAACCTTTTCGCCCGCCTCGTCAATGTAATACACGTTAAACGGGGTCATTCCCTTGCGTTCCTGCTTTGAGGCTTTATAATATTCCCTGTTCGTTTCCCTGTAAAAATCCATATTGTATTCACCAAGATTTTCCATGTGAACGGATTCGGGGAGGAAAGACGCAATAACGCGTGTTGAAACCTTATCGTTAGTGGTGAATATAAGAGCGGCGCCGCCGATAACAAGCGCAACGGCAAGCACAACCGCTGAAAATATCCACAGCGGTTTGTGGGCTTTGAAAGATGATTTAAACAGCTCTTTGATTATTTGAGCCGATTCCTTAATATTGCTGTTCTTTTTTTCTTCGGGCATTTTATCACTTCCTGAAACAATTATACCATTTCATATAAATGCGGTCAACTGTTTTAATAAAAACCGTTTGGCAAAAATACAAGCGCGGAGCAAAAGCTCCGCGCTTTTTTTGTTGTTATAAGTAGCGCTAATTCTATAACAATATTTAACGATTAATCAAATTCGCCGCTGCCCTCTTCAATAAAGGGACCCGAAGCTGTTAAAATATCTTCGGCGATTTTGAATTCTTCTACTTTAACAACCGGCTTTGAGTAAACTTCTTTCACAGAAACTACCTCCTTTACTCAAACCAACTTACATCTACTATACACCTCTTAGGAGGTTTTGTCAACCCCCTAAGAGAAATTTTATAGCATTTACAACAATAATTTTAAATTATTTGCCGTAATTTTCTGTAAGCATATCGCCGTAAATTACGTGTGACTGCTCGCCGGAATCCTTATAGATAAGATACGGACGGGCACAAGCGGGAGACGACATATCGCTTACACCATAGGTGAGAGCGAACTGGCCGTTTGCCGCCTTGTTGCTGTTTGCAAGCTGCTTAACTTTCGCAGACTGGTTGCCGGCTGTCATGCCAACATTATCAAGAACAAGATCCTCTTCGTTCATATCCTTACCGTATACAAAGCCTGATTCAACAAGCGTGTATCCATCGGGAACCGAACGTGTTGCAAGGAACTTAACAGACGCTGTTTCTCCGTCTCTTGTTTCACTTACGGAAGCAACTGTGGGAGCAGCGGCTTCTGCCGATGTTTCATAGGTTACAGTGATATCCGAACCGCAAAGGAACGTGTATGATGTGCCGTAGGAAACAGCCTTGCCGTTTACTTTCCAAACTGCGGCAGTGTCGCTTACAGGTGTAACGGTGATAGTATCGTTATACTTAGCCGTTGCGGAATCCTGAACAGCTCCTTCGCTGTTTACGGTGATGTTGCATCCGTTGGCTGTTACTGTGAATGACTTTGTATCGTCTACTTCATATGTGCCGTAAACAACAAGTGATTCGTTAAGCTCATTCTTGATGTATTCGTATGTTGCGCTCCAGTCTACAAACTTCATTCCGGCATACTTGTTGGGCTCGGGAAGTTTGTTGAACTCATCGCTCTTAATCTGCTCGCTTGAGTAGATTGCAACAACGTTTCCGTACATATCAACAAACGTTACATGGAAGGTTCCTTCGGTTGCCTCCTCAAATACGGGTGAATATGTTGTGTCTGCATAAGCAGTTGTTGTGTAGGTTGTGTTTGTGGTGATGATCTTGCCGTCCATCTCCCAGCCTACGAACTTAACATTGTCATCCTCGGGAGTTGCAACAAGCGTGTAGCTCTCGCCGTAAGGAACATTCTTGGTTTCATAAGGCTTGCTGTCTGCAATAGCATCGCCGTTGAGCGTTGTTGAGCCGAGGCTTGCGCCTGTAACCGTGATAGCAACGCCGATAGCGGGGATAGTTGTGATATCTTCCGTCGCCTTCTGGCAATCGTTGCAATACTGATATGCCTCGTAACCCGCCTCTGAACGTGTGGCATCCTTCTTCGGAATTGTTACAACGTTCTTGTGGTTCGTCGGATTAAGACCGAGTTCCTCTTCTCTTACGTTCGGGTTTCCACATACTGTGCACTTGTAAACATTTTTGCCTTCTACTTTGCACGTAGCTTCAATAGACAAATCAGGGTTGAGCTGCTCGGTATGAGGCTTCATCTGAATATCCTGAGGCTCTGTGATGTTCTTGCCGCAAGCATTACATTTCTCGTAAGATGTTTTACCGAGTGACGTGCAGGTTGCATCCTGCTGCGGAACGGTAACTTTCTGCTCGTGGTTGTTTTCATCTTTTTCGCCGGGTACTTCATATGAATGACCCTGTGTGCCCGGACCGCAATCCTGGCAAGTGTAAACGGTTTTTCCTGCAGTCATACAAGTTCCTTGTGTAACTACGGGAGCACCGTAATTATGATTTGAGTAATCATAATCGCCTTCAACGCCGCCCGTTGCGTAACCGCACTTTGAGCAAACATCGGCAGCGGTTCTTGACTTCTGAGTACATGAGCCTTTAACCTCGGGTGTGTGCTGATAATAGCTTGAGCAGCTCTCGGTTATAGCTTCCTCTTTGAAAGCATTTTCGCCGTTTTCAACCCATTTGTAACCTGTTGTATGAGTTCCGTTTTGATTGTTGATAGGCTCTTCAACAACAGTGTTAGCGGGCTGTGTACCGTCTGTCTTCTTATCCTGGTGACCGTCTGCAAATTCGTAAGTAACCTCTGTTGAGGGCTCATCTGTTTGGGGAGCTCTCAAAGTGAGAGGATAATAATCCTGCATGCTGACTGTGCAAACAACCTGGTTGTTCGCTTTGAACCATTCATCTTCTAATTCATCTGAAGGATCAGAGAAACAGTTGACAAATTCGGCAACAGTCATTTCTTCCTGTACCTGCCAGCCTACTACAGCTAATACCGTGCCTTCAATCTGAGCTTCTACATAATCGTCATTTGCAACATCATAAGCATCGATTAAAGTTGTGTAATCATTAATTTCATGAGGTTCCAAATAACCCGAACCAACTATACACTCATAATCATAGTAAGCTCCTGGGCTTCCATCAACATGAGAAGTATTATCTTCCCATTTATCGTCAGGAATATCACTATAAACCATGTCGTCAGCAAGCATAAGAAGAGCTGCTTCGTCAACTGCTGGACAAGTGATGGATTTCTTTGTACGAATTGCCGGTAAAATTTTTGAGGGATCATATTTTGCGCTGTAGTTTACATAAACCAATGAATCAAACTGATTTTTATATGAAAACGCAACAGCAATCATATCACCCTTTTGCATAACATGATCCGGTGCGAAAGCGGCCTGCTCTGACGCATCCGTTATATCTGTTTCAATATACGGACCCCATTCTTGATAGGCCGGATAATCATAGATAAAATAATCCAAATACTGTGGTTGATCGGTATAGTAATTATACCCATCAGGCGTTTGAATTGCAAACGCACTGAATGTGCTGCCCATAACCGAGAAAACCATTAAGGCAGCAAGAAAAAAGGAAAGCAATTTTTTGCTTAATCTTGTTTTCACTAAAATTTACCTCCATTTACTTGACTACAACAGACGTATAAATATCTCTTATATCGTTCTTCTTAAAAAACGATTTAAAAATTGTATTGTCAGATGCATTTATTGATGAATCTCTGTTGAGATTTGCTTGATCCGTTTTCTTCTTATAACCCGCTCGGAAAGATGTTGAATCAGCAGCATTGATACGTCCGTTATGATCATAGTCGCAGTTTACAAGCGTTATCGCAGGAGCCGTTACGGAAGACGCTTCAACGGTTATCTTCACCGTGCGGTCGTAACCGTTTTGATGATGAAGAGTTGCATCGTACTCACCGGGAGCAATCATAAAATCATAATTGCCGTCGGTATCGGTTGTGGCAACGGTTTCTTCATTAATAATGATTTCAACGTTGTCCAAACCTTTTGCGTTATTTGTTTCATCCGGCTTGTTCGGATTAAGCATAACAACAACTTTTCCGCTGACGGAAAATTCCGTAAATTCGGGAGAAAGATCGCAGGTCATTGAATAAACCGTGCCCAGTCCCAAAAAGGTATCCCCCTGTTCAAGAGCATAGCAATCGTGAATATCCGTTGAGCCATCCTGCCTTATATCGCCGTAATCAGCCTCAATAAATGTTAAATCGGGGCTTTTGTTCATGGTGATATAATCCTCAATATCAACGGGAGCTTCCGATACAACCGTTACATCAAGGGAGAAAAGCTCTGTGCCATTAGGATCTATCTCTGTTGTTGAAGACAGATTTGTTGAAGAATATCCGAATATCAGTTTTCCGCCGCTGTGAAAGCCCTCCACTCCCGTGTAGGCGTAATTATCCATAAGCGAATATTTAACGTTATCAAAAGAGAGAACGCTTTCATCATAAGCAGCGTCAAACTGTAAAACAGATACTGCTTTCATACCCGATAGGGTGACAGTCATTTTGTAGGTTCCCGCGGAAAGTTTGTTTCCGTCTGCAGCCTTGCCGTCCGCATCCTGATAAGACGCGGTGATTGCAGGGCTTTCCGTGCCGAGAGTTCCGGGTTCGGCATTCGCGATAAACGCGGGTAAAGAAATAACAGATAAAATCAAAACAAGTGAGAGAAAAGCAGCAATTATCCCGTGTTTAAATATCCTCTTTTTCATATTTATCCTTTCGGCTCGGCGGGGAGTTTTATTCCCCTCGCCGAGCGGTGGTCATTAAAGAATATTAAAATTAAGTTCGGAATATTACTTCCATTCAACAGATGTGTAAATCTTTCTTATATCATTCTTCTTTAAGAACGACTTAAAAATAGTATTGTCAGATGCATTTATAGAAGAATCTCTATTAAGATTTGCTTCATCTGTTTTCTTCTTATAGCCTGCTCTGAAAGATGTTGAATCTGTTGCGTTAATACGTCCGTTATGGTCATAGTCGCAGTTTACAAGCGTAACGGGAGCCGCAGTAACTTCTTTTCCGTTTACGGTAAGAGTAACAGTGCGGTCGTAACCGTTCTTATGATGAAGAGTTACATTGTAAACACCGTTTGCAATCATAAACTCGAAGTTACCATCAGAACCTGTTGTTGCAACAGGAGAGTCAATATTCTCAATGCTTATCTCAACGCCGTCAAGACCTTTAGCCTTGCTTGTATCATCAGGGCTGTTCGGATTAATCAAAACAACAACCTGACCCGATACCTTGAACTCATTCGCTTCCTGTACTTCGGTAAGATTATTTTCGGCTCTCATAAGATTTGTTTTAAGGGTATATACATCGCTGTTTTCAAGTGTGTAATTATCCTTATCCTGAGGCACATAATAATCCGCGTCTTTGTGACCATAGGTGGTTTGACCCAATGTTGCGCCTTTAACCGCCTCATCAAGAGCTGCAAGGAATGCATCCCAAGATTCCTGAGTATACTCAACACCGTCAAGGTTTTCAGTGGCTGTGTAGGTGCCGCTGCCCGCAATGGTGTAAGAAGACTGAGCAAGATCAACAGTGATATTGGTGTAGTCTCCCGCACCCTCGGAACCGTCATGTGTTTTACCTGCGGCTGCGCACTTAATCTCATCTTCGAGCTTATCGCCAACATAACCGCGCTCAAGAACATATTTCATATAGTTATTGAACACACGAAGCGCTTCAATAATCTGGAATGAGGACGCTGTGGAGCTGACTATTGCCTTATCGGTATCTTCATTACCGATTGTTAAATCGGCAAGTGTGAGCTGCGTGCTCTGAGCCTCATTATACGCATCAAGCTGTGTTTGAGCCTCAGACTCGTTTGCCGAGAAGATAACGCTGCCTTCATACTCGTAATCATAGTAATGATCAACGGAAATGATAGACTCCGCTTCACGCGCCTGCTTAACCATGTTTTCATAAGAAACGATGTTGAAGTCGATATTATTCAAACCGTCGCGAAGAACAGTAACATTCTTATAAATCGTATCGGCGCCCTTAGACTCAATCTTTGAGAATGTTACGTCATACGCATAATTAAGTCTGTCAAGAGCAACCGCGAAAACGCTTCGGTTAGCAGGTCCGGGAACGATCTCGTAATTTGTTTCCGCAAGCTTATACTTCGGATTTTCACGAGAGGTTACCTTATTGCCCGCCTCGTCTCTGTATACATAAGTTTTCTTAGCGTACAGAAGCTCGCCGTTATCATTGGTTGCCTGTTCTTCGGTATCCTGCTGATAAGGTCTTGAAAGATATACAGGATCGCTTCCGCCCTGCGCATCTGTTTCAATCCACTCTTTCTCATAAACAGGAGCATTGAGCAGATACCATACATCGTCTACCTTAACAACTTCAGCACCCGCAGCGTCAGTACCCTTCTGATACTGCTGACCGTTGAACATTACCTGTGAGATGCCGGAAACATCGCCATCGGTAAGCGGTTCCATCTTGTAAATCGGGTTAGCATATGTTTTGGTGCTTTCGGGGTTATTATCTCTGCTGGTGTAGTCAGTCTGATAATAATAACCGTCAGACATTGTGATTCCCGTTATAAGAGAAGCGGGTGTTCCTTGATCGCTTGTGGTGAGAGGCTTCATAGCCGCATCGCCATAGAAAGACGTGGTTTCTTCAGTGTTTGCAAAGTTAGCCTTTACAGACGCCATGTTTGCCGCGTTATCAACTCTTACCGCGGTTGCCATTGCAGACAGACCAACAGCAAGAGAATCCTGATAATAGCTGAATGCTTTTGATGAGAAGCCAAACTCGCCCTGCTCAGCGTCGCTGAAGTCATTCGGGTTGTAGTTTGAAAGGAATTCAACGCCGTCATTATACATCGACTGAATTTCTGACGATTCGCTGTCATCACAAACAGCTATAACAATATTGTTAAATAATTTCTGTGTGCTTGTGCTGTCTACACCAAGACCTATAGTCTGATTTACGGCTTTAAGCTGAGTTTGACCGTCCCACATAATAAACTGTGTATACGTATTAACGTTGCCGCTATAGGTTTCGGGCTTGAGACAGAATACAAGACCGGGAACGCCTGCCGACAGTGACGGAATATTCATGTTGGTTTGGGCATCATATGTGCCGCTTGGAAGCTTACTATACGGAACATAAATATTGTTGAAAGTGCCGTCAGCATTCTTTTCTTCAATATGCGAACCATATGTTGCGTCGATATTTGCATATTCGCAAATAATATGGAAACGTGTTTCCGTAATCATCGCGTTTTGATCGGCAAGCTCAGTTCTCTTGTTTGCAAGAGCCTGAGCGTCAAGCGCTTCGGTTACCCAGCCTGAGCCTTCCGCCTTGGGCGCACCGCTTTCATCATAATACTGAACGTAATAATCAGAATAGAATACGTTTACAATATTACCTGTTAAGGTATCAATGGAAACGGCAACGTTATTGTTTGCCGCGGTATCGCTGTAAGTGCCGGAATTAACGGCATAAATCTTTGCAAGATTTGCATCGCCTGCACGGTTTGCACCTCTAATGCGTACACGCGTTCTGTTTGCAAGCTGACTCGCTTCCGAAGCCTTAACAACAATATTATTCGGGAACTGGAGACATACGTTACCTGTGCCGGAATTCAATTTTCCGGTCATCGTTGAATAAGGCTGTTTCTGCGCACCTGATTGCGAATTGAGATTTTCTTTGAAATTACCTGATGAATCATAAGTAAGATCATACCAGTCTTGCTCACTTGTGAAATACTGATAGAACTGTTTCTCAAGATTTTCGTATTGAGGCGCTACAGGATCTCCTGCTGAATCAACGATACTGTAAACAACCTTATAGGTTACAACGCAGTCAGTTTTATCATCGAAATAGTTTTCACCAACAGAACCCGAAATAGAAACTTCAAGTGCTTTTGAAGGAGCGATATTCTCGTTTGAGTTATAGCTTGCTCTGATTGTGCCCAAAGGAGCACCGTTTACTTCGGGAGACACGCCGTTTACTTTAATGAACGAACGTCCAAGCTGAACAACTTCGCCATCCTTATCGATGATAGCACGGTTAATACCCGAACCCTCATTTGTGATGGAGAGGGTTGTACTGAAATTACCGTAGGAATAAGACGTGAACGCCGAATCTTTAAGATCGAACGAAATAGCGTCTACCATATAATCATCAATTGTGGGAATGAAATGCAAGAAGCTGTTTACAGACTGAATAAGGAAGAGCGCACCCGGAAGCAAGCTGTTGCGATAATTGTTTATTCCGGTGAATTCGCAAAGGTTTACAAGCGCTTTTCCTATAACGCCGATATCATTTCCATTACCTTCTGCGCCTGTGATAGTCTGAACCTGAACCAAATCGTTGAACGGTGTTGTCGTTGCATCGGGAACAGGATTTTCATACTGACCGCCCTGGCGAGCTGTGAACAGACCGTTTAACAAGTCTTTAAGGAAATTATAAACGGTTACGTCCGCAGACTGCTCGGATATCGGATTAGCGCAAATGAAGTTAACAAGATTATTAATGAAATTGGAAATTCCGCACTTATTCGTTGAAGAGTGAATATTTGAATCACCGATTTCAAGAACGCCTAAAACAATATCATTATAGATAAGATCTTCTGTGCTGCACTTGCCGTATTTACTGTTTGTGCCATACTGAAGTTCGCCTATGATCGGGAAGAACTTATTGGCAACCAAATCAAGATTCTCCCAAATTGATTTTGACAGTGAAATCGGGCAATTGCCGCTTTCATCAACAAGACCGAGCATCTTGCCGACGCCCATCTCATTTCCGTAATGGTAAATTACGGAGTTGAGAAGATCAAAAACAGTAACATCGTCTTCAACCTTTGATTCGTAAACGTTCCAGGGATTACCGTTTTTATCGGAAAGCGGTACATACTGATACATTACGTAACCGACAGCATCGCGGCACATCGGAAGAACCGCATCCTCAAGAGTTACATTGTAATAACCCTGATCGTCTTTTGTCATCGCGGCGGAATAATCAAGATCGGGAAGAATATATGAAAGATATTCTTTAAGTGCAACTGCCGCAACGCCCTCGGCGTCTTTGCAGGCATCCCATTCATAATCATGAATCTGATCTGCAATAGTAACGTTTTGAAGCGCTGAAATAACAAACGGAATCAGAGCCTCTTCAAGGTTTTTCTCCGTGATCACCGCGTGATCGCCGTTTTTATGATAGAAAGCCGAAAGTATGTTCTTATTTGTTTCATCCGAGAGCCACTGTAAGATAGCCGCACCGTATGAAACGATCGTGTTGGAAATCGTATTGCCGTCTTTAGTGTCGCCAATCTCATTCAGTGTTTCCATCTTAGGATAGTTCGGGAACAAATCTTTGATAGCCGCTACAAGGAAGTCGCACAAGCCGCCAACAATTGAGGTGTAGTTAGAGTACTTAGTGCTCATAAACTCCTCTATGTTCTTGAATCCCGTGCACTCAAATGCAAGGTTAAGCGGACCCGTGGCAGCTTTGAAATAATACTGCATAAGCGGGCTGTAACGAAGCTCATTGAACAATACGGTTGAATCAATGTCATGCCAAGTGTATGTAGGCTCGTCAATGATTTCTCTGTTATAATCAAGCTCGTCTTTAACATCGTCAAGAGTGTATCCTCTTGCGGCAGCCCATGCCTGAACCTGTGAAGTCTCATAGTTGGATTCAACATTATCGTAATTCCAACTATATTTGTTTTCAACAGACCAATCATGATAATCGTTATCATAATTCTTTGTGGTGGAATCAAGCGTATTGAGAGTTGGTTTCAAAGCTGTTTTCCAAGCAACTTCAAGCGCCTGATAGCCGAAATCAAACAGGCTGTCGGTATGCTTCAATTCGATCTTAATGTCATCCTCGCCGGAATACTGACCGGCATCATCGGGATTATCATAACGGAAAAGATAAACGTTTCCGTTTTCAGTGTAGATAAGACCGGGGTCGTATCCTAAAGCTTTAGCAGCATCGGCTTGAGTGGAGCCGTCATTCTGCGACATATACTCTAAGATTTGGGCATAATGATCTCTTGAAGAAATTCCGCCGGCATATGTAATCTCGATATTGATTTGCTGAAGAAGAGCCTCGGAAAGAAGCTTAAACATATACTCATCAATAGTATATGTTTTGGAAACGCTGCCGCCATCGTCATAATCGGCGAAAGTGAAGGTTTCTTTTCCGTTGCTGTTATTAGCAATCTGATACTGAGCGTTGAAAGCCTTTGAAACAAGATGAACAATAATATTGTTTACAAGGTTTTGCTCATAGCCGCTCGGAATATTATTGAGCGTGCCTTCAAGCATCGGATAAATCTGACCGCCGATAAAGTTGGAGAATATACCAAGATCGAATGTGCCCTGCAACGCCTCTTTAAGAATGGTGTTGGTCGGAGCAATGTTATCGCGGAGAAGCTTGAATATAGCCTGAATAACAGCGGTGTCTCCGCTGCCGGCTCTCGTTACACCTTTGCCGGCGCTGAGGTTAACATTCTTAACATCTCCGCCGATAGCGGCATTCAACGCACCGTGAATCAGGTCGTGCGCGCCTCCGAGGGTATCAAGAACCTCATCAACGCTGTGGAGCTTAACCGGAAGCTTAATCAAACCATAAACATCCAACTGGCGGCTGTTGGCATCCCACATACCGCCGAGCGCCCCGCCGATCATATCATCAAGCTGAGGACCTACATCTGCGAGCAGAATATCCAACTGATCGAGAATTGCCGTTGCCAACTGCTCGTCGGTGAGCTCTGCCCATCCGAGAGAGTTGTAATCAACTGCATCGTCAACATACGGTGTTGCGGCGAATGCAGAAAATCCGGCACCCATCACCGAGAGAACCATCAAAACAGCCAAAAACATGGAAAGCAGTTTCTTACTGAATTTTGTTTTCACTCAATTTTACCTCCATAAGTTTTAAACAATTTGAATTTTTGAACTCAAATGAAGTATTCTTCATTTTTTAATCCTATTAATACTCGACGCCATCCTCTGACCATCGGGCAATCCGCATTAGCACAGCAATTCGGGCATAATAATAAATTGATTCAAATAAAGAACATTTCACAAGTCAATTAAAACACAACGATTTCTAAAAGTCAATAAGCGGGGCGACACAACGATTTTTTTTGTTGTTTTTGACCATTTTCAAAAGAAATATTTGTTGAAAAAAACGATAAAATGTTTACAAAAAATTTACAAATGAATTTTTTTGTTCAAAAAATATTCACCCGCATTTTTGTAAAGTAAAACAACTTTACAGTTTAAAACCGCCTGTAAAGTGATTCGCTTTACGTGATGAATATTTTTGCGCTTGTAATTTTTTTCGGTTCTGAAAAAAGCGATGGAAAAACGACTGAGAATTTTTGATAAATTTCTTATTTTTCGTTCACAGTTTGTTAAAATTTCAAAAAAAGTATTGACATCGTGCCATTATATTGGTATAAATATAATTGTATTGTTCGTGCGCGTGGGTGAAGTGCCCCCAAAAACAGGAAATTTGTGAATAATTTGTAAACAAATTTGATTTTTTGGGATTCATTCTCGCGTTGCTAAAAAGCGAAAGCTTTTAAGTCATAGAAAAGGAGAGATGATTTTATGAAAACGAGCAAACGATTACTGAGCCTTTTCTTGGCATTGGTAATGGTAATCACAACGTGCTCAGTCGGTATGACCGCGTTCGCGGCAGACGATAAAGACGCTGTGTTCACCTATGTCGATGACGAGGGAAAGGCGATTGAGCTCACCTATGACGGTATTGAAAATCTGGTGAATACATACGCACCTGCTTTGATAAGCCTTCTTGGTGACACGCTTAAAGGAATCGGTGTGAACGTAGACGAGGTTACCGCTTCGGAAACTCCCATCTACGAACTCATCGCACAGATTTCCCCATTGCTTATGGGACTTCTCGGCGGCTCAGGCTCTAGGGAAGAGGTCTTAGAGGATGCCCTTGGAAGTTACATTCCCCTTGATGACACATATTACAGTTACCTTGATGATACCGGGGCAATGGATTTCTGGAGCTTGTATACATTCTGCTACAACAACAGATATGTCAGCGGAGATGTAGGCAAATACTGCACCGAAACCTATGAAAAGCTCAACACTTTGCTGAACGCATACAGTGAGACACGCGGCAGCTTTGAGGACGAGCTTGACACTTTAAAGAATTCGATATTAGCCTTATTCGGAATGGAAGAGGGCACTTCTATCGGAAATCCCGACAACAGTTTCAGTGCCATAATCGGCGATGCCATTCCCTATTCGATGGAGAATATCGGCTCAGCTGTTTCAGTAGACGGCGGCAAAACGCTTGATGAAATTTCAAACGAAATGGGAAGCAGCCATGTTTACAACGGCGTAGACTACTCACCTCTCTTTGATTACTATGAATCTATGTTGAGATATGTGGGAGTTCTCGGCGAGAACGAATCGCTCAGCTTTAAAGAATTAGCCTACAACATTGCATCGAATAACTACACGATTTACAACGGTCTTACCGTTAAGTACGCAACGTTGAGCGGCAAAAACTTTAATGTTTCAAGTGTTTACGGCGATATCACATACACTCCCGGCTGTAATTACAAAGACGTTTTGTTTGAGTCATCTACAATGTCCGAAATGTGCAAAAACGTCATAACCGATTATACCGGAATGGAATTTGATGAATACATTGATGAGAACAGAGAACATTTCGGAGACGGTTTCGATCCCGAAACCACCGATGGCATCATCACGTATATGAATTATTTCATCGAAAATGATTTTGGCGGAGAACCCACAATCACATTAGATGATCTTGAAGATTTCTATGAATTCTATATGGATTTCTTCGTTGCACTCGGCATTAGCAACAGCGGCGAATCTTTCAGTTACAGCGACGAGCACTTGACCGACGACGCTTATATCAACTCTATGAGGCAGTTCGTGGTTACGGCGGGCTTCTTTGAATCAACAGACGCTGTTGACGAGGAAACAGCGAGACTCTCCATAACTGAAGATGACCTTGCCCTTATCAAGAGCATTTTGGAGATGCCGAATATTATTGTAAGCGGCGTGCGCCCGTTTTTTGAAGAGGTATATAAATCCGAATTGAGCCCGTTTGCACAGCTTTATCTTGCAAACAACTTTACCGATTCAAACGCGGCCGAAATACAGCGTGAGTTCATGGCATGGGAGCCCGGCCAGCCGCATACCGGACACATTGCCGAAATTTATGACAACGCAAACAGCTATGCCGGCGCATATTACTGGATCACCTACGGAAAAGGCGATCCCATTGAAGGGCAACATGAATATTACGGATTTGAGGACACTATGTCCGAATATCTTGAGTATGAGTTCTTCCTTAAAGACAAACTTGCCGAAAGCTCATACAACTGGGATGAATATAAGCCTGATTCCGAGTTGGCAATCAACATTGTTAACACAACGATCAACGGTTATATTGAACAGTATCTCAATCCCGAAGATACAATAGGCTCTATTATAAACAGCGTTCTTGACAACCTTCTTCAGACTCCTATTGATTTACAGAGCGCTCTTAAAGATATTTATCTTAATCTTGCCGAAAAGCCTGTAGACACAATATTCAAGCTTGTTCCCCTGCTTGTTGTTGTATTTGACGAGCTGCTCGTTCCTATTGTTTTCAACGGACCGGCAACGGAAAATACAAACCGCGATATATTCAACGGCGACGGAAGCTTCTTCACGCTTCTGTTCGGCAAAGGCGACGGCACGGGACTTATCAAGGGTCTTACACAGGCTGACGGAAGTGAAATAGGTCTTGGTCAGTTCGGCTGGGATTTGAACACTGTTCTTCCAACCGTTATCCACTGGCTTCTTGGTGATAATTCATACACATATACCTATTACAATGTAACCGATAACGGCGACGGAACTCTCACCTACGGTGAAACAACAACCGGCGCTCTCGGCACAAAATATAACAACAACAATGAAAAAACCGGCTTGGAGCCCGTTTTGTTCAACGTATATGCTCTCGATAAACTCCTTGCCGGCGCGTCAATTAAAGATATTGCCGAGGGAGCCGGCAGAGAGACTGTAACCGAGCTTGCAACCTTTGCTCTTGAAGCTGTTGAGGAATACGTTGCCGAGCACGGCGAGGATATCAGTTTCTATTCCGATCCTGATAATAAGACGCCGGCGAACAAGGGTCTTAACAACATCGGAGTTGCCATTCCCAAATTAATTGAGGCCTTTGGTCAGAAATTCAATGAGAAATACGGCATTGAAACCGGCTGGTTCTTCGGTTCATATGCTCAGGACGAAAACGGCTTCACCTACAACACGGTTATCAAAGCGTTTAAGGATCACGCGGCCAACAACGCAGGCGGCGAGAAAATTATGGAAACCTTCGTTGACCTGTTCGTAAACGGCTGGCTTAACGCACTCACTGATTTTCTCAACGGCATAATGTCTGATCCGAACAACAAAATTATGTCTGAAATTCCGCTTGTTGCAGATCTTTTAGGCGCTTTTGACGCCTTTGGAGAAAAGAGCGTATTCACAGACATTTTCAACGGTCTGTTCCTTATGTCGAGAGATAATGCGGACTCCTTCACCTTTGAGGAAAGAGAAAACGGATATGTGGGTCTCAGCAAGCTGAGCGCATACTTCCTGCTCATCAACCTTGAGCCCATCGTAAATATAGTTATAGATATCGTTAACGGCGGTATCGGCGGTGAGGAGCCGCCCGCAAGCAATCCTCCTTCAACCGATAACGGCGGTAACAGCAATGCTTTTGATATAAAGAGCATC
>CANRMJ010000032.1 GCA_947631705.1 uncultured Clostridia bacterium | reverse complement strand
AACGCCGTCCGCGGGATAAAAAACAAGGATTTTTGTGTTATCAACATCTTTAAAACCTTCAAGCGCCGCCTTTCCCGTATCGCCCGATGTCGCGACAAGTATAACTATCGTTTTTCCGTTTGCCGTTTTTTTTGCGGAAACAGACATAAGATAAGGCAAAAGCTGAAGAGCCATATCCTTGAAAGCACATGTAGGTCCGTGCCAGAGCTCCAAAACATTCATATTTCCGTTAACATTCACCGTTGGCGCAACAGAAGGTGATGAAAATTTATTTGCACCGTAAGCGCCCTTAACGCAATAATCAAGCTCCTCATCGGAAAAATCCGTCAGAAACTCTTTTAAAACAGCTTTGGCTCTTTCTGTATAACGCATTTCGGACATGGCTTTAATTTTATCAATAGAAAAATAAGGCAGCTCGCAAGGAACGAAAAGTCCGCCCTCTTCGCTTATACCGCGCGTTATTGCCTCGGCGGCAGTAACTCTGATTGAATTATCTCTTGTTGACGTATAGAACATGATTCGGCTCCTGATCATATAAAATCTTTAAGTTATTTTAATATAACTCAAACGCGTTTTCAAGGTATTTTATGTATTTAATTTGATTATTTTCGCAAAAGACCTCGGCAACATCAAAACGCGGCTGCAAACTTGTTGGATTATTTTTAAGATAAAGCGATGCTGTTGCTGAAATTTTCTTTTGTTTCACTTCATCAACAAATTCGGCGGGTTCGGCAATAGAGTTAACGTTGCGCATTTTCACCTCAACAAAGCAAATGTATTTGCCCTTTTTCATAATTAAATCTATTTCGCCGAAACGGCTCGAATAGTTGAAATCAACAAGCTTATAACGTTTTTTTCTAAGATATTCGCAAACCTTCATCTCCGCAAGTTTTCCGAGAGAGTTCATTTTTCAAGCACCTTTTTTAAAAAGCTCTTTCTGTGAATTTCACATATACCGTATTTATCAATCATCTCGTAATGGAGCTTTGTTCCGTAGCCCTTATGCTTTTCAAATTGATACTGAGGATATTTTTCGGCCATTTTAAGCATATATCTGTCTCTTGATACCTTTGCAAGAATAGAGGCGGCGGCAATCGAAGCTGATTTTGCATCGCCCTTAACAATGGTTTTTACGCCTATGCCTGAAAAAGGCGGAGTCTGATTGCCGTCAACAAGAGCAAGTTCAGGTTTTATATCAAGAGCGAGAACGGCTCTTTTCATCGCAAGAAAAGTTGCCTGCAATATATTAATTTCGTCAATTTCTTTTTCACTTGCCGATGCAACGGAAAACGAAACACATTCATCTATTATCTTATCATATAATTGCTCGCGCTTTTTTTCCGAAAGTTTTTTTGAATCGTTTACGCCTTCAATAACATGATCTTTCGGCAGAATAACGGCGGCGGCAAAAACAGGTCCGGCAAGAGGACCCCTGCCCGCCTCGTCAACGCCGCATATCAATTTAAAGCCCTGCTTGAGAGCCTCGTTTTCATAAAAAAGCCAATCCATAAAATTTACGGCAGTTCAAGGCTTATACGCCCGAGCTTTCCTCCTCTGAATTCATCGCAAAGCACGGCTGCTGTGCGCTCATAATCAATTTCTCCGCCCTTTATCAGAAATCCGCGCTTTCTTCCTATCTTTTCAAGTGTTTCCCATCCCTGCAAATTCTCAAAATCAGATATTTTGTATCTCTCTTTAATCATTTCGGAGTGAGTTTTGTTTAAAACATCAAGCAGACGGCATGAAAGAGTTTCCATATCCGTAACCTGATCTTTTACGGAGCCTATAAAAGCAAGCCTGTCGCCAACTTCAGGATCCTCAAATTTTGGCCAAAGTACCCCCGGCGTGTCGAGCAGTTCGATTCCGCCGCCGACGGAGAACCATTGATTGCCTTTTGTTACGCCGGCTCTGTCTTCGGCAACGGCTTTGTTTTTGCCTGCCATTCTGTTTATAAACGAGGATTTTCCCGTGTTTGGAATACCCACAACCATAAGACGAAGGGATTTGCCGGTCATTCCTCTTTCTTTATTGCGTTCAATAACGCCTGAAAGCGCTTTTTTGCATTCGGGAATAAATTTGCCGATTCCACGCCCGCTTTTGCAGTCTGCCGCGATGGCGTGTATGCCTCTTTTTCTGTAATCATCTATCCAGATTTCCGTTGCCTTTTGATCCGCTAAATCAAATTTATTTAAAATCACGATTCGCGGCTTGTTTTTAATTATAGCGCCAAGCTCAGGATTTGAGCTTGAATAAGGCACACGCGCGTCCACAATCTCAACAACGCCGTCTACAAGTTTTAAACTTTCCTTGATAATACGGCGCGTTTTCGCCATATGACCCGGAAACCACTGAACGTTTTGCTTTTGAAAATCAGGCATACATTTCACCACGCAAGTTGAAATCATTTTGTGGTATTATACTTCAATTGTAAAAAAAAGGCAAATATATTATACGTTTTTAATTTCAACAAATTTGTAGCCGGCGCTTTCCACAGCACTTTTAATGGCATTTTCATCAATTTCTCCGCTTTCAATAACGGCTCTGTTTTTGGTGTGGTCTGCTGAAACGCGAAGTCCGATTTTTTCAAGCGCCTCGGTTACATGCGCTTCACAGTGCGAACACATCATTCCTTCAATAACAATATACGGTTTGTCGTTTTTCTTAAAAATACTCATATCAATTTCCTTTCTCTCTTTCCTTTTTTGTGTAAATTTATTGATATTTATTATATTCAGCCTAAGCGCGTTTGTAACAACGCAAAAGCTTGAAAGGCTCATTGCTGCGGCGGCAATCATGGGATTAAGCGTTATTCCGAAAGCGGGATATAAAATACCGGCCGCAATAGGTATACCGATAACATTGTAAATAAAAGCCCAAAAAAGATTTTCCCTTATATTTTGCAGCACTCTTCTTGAGAGTGTTATCGCTCTTGAAATATCAAGTGGGTCGCTTTTCATAAGAACAACGTCCGCCGCGTCTATCGCAACATCTGTTCCCGCGCCGATTGCTATTCCCGTGTCGGCGCTTGTAAGGGCGGGAGCGTCGTTGATGCCGTCGCCAACCATTGCAACGCTGCCGTATTCCGAAAGAATTCTGATTTTTTCCTCTTTTCCGTCCGGCAAAACACCTGAAATAATGTTATGAATTCCCACCTGTGCCCCTATTGCGCCGGCGGTTTGCTCGTTATCGCCTGTTATCATAACCACGGATATACCCATTTTATTAAGCGATTCAACGGCAGACGCACTCGTTTCTTTAACAGTATCGGCAACAGCTATAAGACCTAAAAATTCATCATCAGCTGAAAAAAACAGCGGTGTTTTTCCGTCGGCAGACAATTCATCTGCTAAATTCAAAAATTTTTTCGGAACAGCAGCGCTTTTGCCGATAAATTCAGCATTTCCGCCGCAAATTTTTTTACCGCTGACAGAGCCCTCAACACCGCTGCCTGCGGACGCTTTAATATTTATCGCGTCGGTGAGTTCAACACCATTTTCCTCACAATATTTTATTATGGCTTTTGAAAGCGGATGCTCGCTCTTGCTCTCAACAGCATAGGCATTTTTGAGCAATCTTTCCGTATTATCGGAGAAAACGTTGGTTACAGACGGATTTCCGAGTGTTACCGTGCCTGTTTTATCAAGACAAACAATATCGGTTTTTCCGGTGATTTCAAGGCTTTCGGCAGTTTTGAAAAGAATTCCGTTTTTTGCTCCCTTGCCGCTGCCAACCATAATCGCAACGGGGGTGGCAAGACCGAGGGCGCATGGGCAGCTTATAACAAGAACAGAAATTCCTCTTGCAAGAGAAAAACCGACATTTTGACCCGAAATCAGCCAAATCACAAAGGTTACTGCCGCAATAACCATAACTATCGGCACAAAAACACCCGAAACCTTATCGGCAATCTTTGCGATCGGTGCTTTAGACGCCGACGCGTCTGCAACCATTTTAATGATTTTGGATATTGCCGTATCCTGTCCGACAGAAGTGGCTCTGCACTCAATATATCCGCTTTGGTTTATTGTTGCGGCAGAAACCTTACTGCCCTCTCTTTTGTCGCAAGGAATGCTTTCACCTGTGAGCGCCGATTCGTCAACAGCGCTCTCGCCCTTGATAACAACGCCGTCAACAGGTATTCTTTCTCCCGGACGCACAACAAATATATCGCCAACTGAAACCTCATCTGCGCCAACAGTAATTTCTTTTCCGTTTCTGACAACATTTGCGGTGTCCGGCGCAAGGCTCATAAGACCTTTAAGCGCGTCCGTGGTTCTGCCTTTAGAATATGACTCAAGCGTTTTTCCCACTGTTATGAGTGATAATATCATTGCTGACGATTCAAAATAGAGATCGTGCATATAGCTGTGTGCAGCAGCGATGTTACCTTGAGTAATTTCAACAGTCATTAAAAACATAATAACGGTGCTGTAAACAAACGCCGCGCCCGAGCCGAGAGCAACAAGAGTATCCATATTGGGAGCGCGATGGATAAGTCCCTTAAAGCCGCTGACAAAGAATTTTTGATTAATAATCATAATCAATACAGTCAATATAAACTCCGAAAGAGCTATTCCGAGATAGTTTCCGTTCAAAAAAGCCGGAACAGGCCATTTCCACATCATATGACCCATTGATATATACATAAGAGGCAGCAGCAAGATAAGTGATGAAACAAGCCGCTTGATCATAAGCGGTGTATTATTATCTGCAAGAGCATTATTTTTATCTGTTTTATTTTTTTCGCCGCTTTTAAGAGAGGCACCGTAGCCCGCATTAACAACGGCGTTAATTATCGACTCGGCTGACGCTGTGCCGTCAACAGTCATTGAATTTGTGAGAAGATTTACGGCAACGGTGTTCACACCATCAACAGAGCCTACCGCCTTTTCAATTCGCGCGCTGCAAGCGGCGCAACTCATACCTGTTATGTTGAATTCAATCATAATGCATCACCGAAAAATTATTTCATAAGCCTTTGCAACGTAGACAGTAAATCCTCAACCGTTTCATCCTTTCCTGCCTTTATATCTTCTGCAACACAAGTTTTTATATGCGTTGCCAAAAGTTCACGGTTAAAGGAATTAAGCGCGGCAGAGGCGGCTGCCGCCTGGGTGATTATATCGGTACAGTATGCGTTCTTTTCAACCATACCTTTAATCCCTCTGATTTGACCCTCAATACGGTTTAAACGGTTGATAAGCGATTTGTATTCATCTTCACTTCGTTCTTTTGTTTTACGGCAGCAATTACAATCCTGCATATTTCACACTCCTAAAATACTCCCTTGGGGTATATTATATACCCCCATACGGTATATTGTCAAGAAAAAAGAAAGCGTTTTAAATATATTTTACGCTTTCTTTAGTCAATATATTATTTAATTGTTTTTGCAAGAATGTATGCACTCTCGGTGGCATCGTGAATTCGACCGGCTTTTTCGGAATCTCCGATATTATAAACCCTTTCAAATGAATCCTTAATTTTCTCATACAGTAAATTATTCGGTTTAACTCCCAATGAGAGAACAACCAAATCACATTCTATGAATTCTTTTTTTCCGCTTTTAACGTTTAAGATTTCAATGCCATTCGGCTTGATTTCCTCAAGTTTGGAAGAAGTATAAAATCTTGTGCCGTTATCAAGCAGCTTGGGCAGAATATCATCAAGGTGCTGAAACCATGCGCCCGGCGCAATTTTATCCGCCATCTCTATTACAGAAACTCTGTTGCCCAAAGATATCAGAAGTTCGGAAGTTTCAAGCCCGGTCATTCCCGAACCGATAACACATATTGTTTTATTTTCCGGCTTTATATTACCGTTAAGGATTTCGGTTACTGTTACCGCGTTTTCTTTTTTAAAAGCGTTTGGCAAAACGGCGTTTGCTCCTGTTGCAACAATAACCGCATACGGCGAATAAGAAGAAATAATTTCTTTAGTTGCCTCGGTATTCAAAATTATATCGGCGCCCGCTTTTCTTGCATTAACTAACAGGTCTTCAACGCACCAATGAATTTTTTCCTTGTGAGGAGGCTTATCGGCAAGATTAATCTGCCCGCCGACTTCCCCACTCTTTTCAAGAACGGTAACTCTGAATTTTCGTTTAGCGAGCAGCTCCGCGGCAGTCAGTCCGGCTACCCCGGCGCCCGCGATTACTATGTTTCTTCCGTTTCCGTTTTCGGGCAGAATTTCGCTTTCTCTTCCGACAAACGGATTAACAGAGCAATGACCGCTATCACCTATATAAGCACCCTCGGTCATACTTTGAAAGCAGTATAAACAGCATATGCAGCGCTTGATTTCATTTTCTCTGCCTTCAAAAACCTTGCGGCTCCATTCGGGATCCGCAATATGAGGCCGTCCGAGTGAAATAAAGTCCTGTATTCCGTCCGTAAGCTGTTTTTCCGCTTGTTCGGGAGAACGGATAAGGTTGGCTGCAATCACAGGGATATTAACTGCTTTTTTAATCTCCGCGGCAAGATTTTTACGCCAACCACATTCAAACGTTGTTGGCTCAAGCCAATAATTAAACGTGTCATATCCGCCGGAAGAAACATCTATCGCGTCAATCTTTTTTTCAAGGATTTTCGCCATTTTTATACCTTCCGTAAGACCGTAGCCGCAGTTCTTACCGATTTTGTTATACATTTCATCAACCGTAAGCCGCACAACAACAGGGAAATCGGCTCCGCACTTTTCCCTGACTGCGTCTATTATTTCAAGAAGAAATCTCATTCTGTTTTCAAGACTGCCGCCGTATTTGTCGGTGCGTCTGTTTGTTACGGGAGACAGAAACTGCTGAATAAGATAGCCGTGGCTGGCGTGAATTTCAACGCCGTCACACCCCGCGTCTTTAACTCTTTTTGCAGCGTCGGCAAACTGAGAAATTATTTTCTTAATTTGTGAAACGGTAAGAGCCTTGTTTGCGCTTTCGGCAAATTTGCTCTTCGGTGATTTGCTCGGTGCAACTGTTTTAAAAAACAGATCTTTCTCCGTAAGTTTTTTTCCGAGAGGAACAATATTTTTATATAACAGCTTAGAATAAAGATTGTTCGGAAGAATCCTGTTAAAAAAAACCGAAACGGGAACAGTATTAATCATAAGGCTGATGTTCTGTCTGCCTGGATGATGAAGCTGAACAAAAAGCCTTGCGCCGTGTTTATGCACTCTTTCGGCAAGGGTTGATATTGATTCGATATTTCTGTTTTTAGAAGCGGCAAGCTGCCCGAAAGAGGTTGCACCCGTTAAATCATTAACCCGTGTGATTTCGGTAATTATAAGACCGGCGCCGCCCTTTGCTCTTGCCTCATAATAATCAGCCATTTTATCTGTTGCATTTCCGTTAAACTGACCGAATCCCATAAGCATAGGCGACATAACAACACGGTTTTTAATCCGAACACTACCTATATTCATAGGAGAAAAAAGCATTTTATATTCCATAGCTATCACCCGTATTTCAAAAATGATCATATCATCATAAAAACCGTTTCAATATTGAAACGGTTTTAAAATTCATTGTGCAAGTTTTATTTTGAATGTTTTTCCGCTTTGGCTTTATCTTTAGCCTGTTTTTCCGCCAGCTTTTTCTTGGCTTCGGCAACAATGGCTTTCTGTTCCTCCTCGCGAGCCTTTTCAGCCTCTTCGCGGGCTTTTGCCTTTTTAATTTCTTCCTCGTGTTCCTTAGCTGCTTTTGCGTCTGCCTTTGCTTTTCTCTCTGCCTCAAGCTCCTCGTCGGTCTTAGCCGGAGCAATAGCAACCGCAATGTTGATACCCATTGCCGCAAGAAGAAGTACAATCGCAACTATGTAGCCCCAAGCAAATCCGCCGCTTGAATTGAGGGCGGTGAATTCACCTACCGAAAACGCGGTGAAATCTGCGCCGAGCGATGCCGACATTGAAAAAAGAACAACAGAAACAATTGAAAATGCGATTGAAATAATATCAAAGGTTACGGTTGATTTCGTTTTAGGCTTAGCGCATTTAATAATATTAAGGAAAAACGCAATTACAATAAAAATTGCAGAAAGGAAGAAAAATAAAGTTCCCAAGAGGATAAATGTTACGGGTCCGCTGTATTTTTCAAACGCCATATTTTCAAGCAAAAGCGATGAATTATTGAAAAATTGCAGCAAAATATCAATTGCCGATTTTCCGCCTGTGAAAGACAGAAAAGTTAAATCAAAACTATCCCCCGCGCTTTTAACGGAAGCCCATGGCAAAATAAATCCTATTGCCGGAAGAAATGTAAGAACAAGTCTTGCAATGCGCAGCTTTGTTCCGAAAAGCGAGTACGCCATTCTGTTGATTGTTCTGTAAAATACAGCAAACGACTTTTCAGCATTTTTGTTATCCTCTTCAAGTCTTTCAACCCAATTAAAGTTTGGAATTGAAACTCCGCAGTTGCTGCACTCAGCTTTTATATTCCAGAACGATATTTTTTTACCGCAATTTGGGCAACTTGCCATCGGTTACACCTCTTAAATTTATTATTTTCTCAAATATTTTATAATGTTTACGCAAAAAAGTCAATATAAATAAAACAAATATGAATAATTTGAAAAATTTGCCGATTATTTAAGACTTTTGGCTTTTTTTAAATATTGCTCGGTATCCTTTGCTATCACGCCGGAAAGAGCAATAAGAGAAATAAGGTTCGGTATTGCCATAAGACCGTTTGCAATATCGCTGAAAGACCACGCGATATCAAGCGCAACAGTTGATCCCACAAAAACAAATACTGAAAAAATAACTCGATAAACATAAGAATAAAAAGGCTTTTTAAAAAGATATTCAAGTGATTTTTCGCCCTGATATTCCCAGCCGAGTATAGTTGAAAAAGCAAACAAAAGTATTCCGATTGCAACAAGAATTCCGCCGAATTTTCCAAAAACGGACTGAAACGCGGCAATCGTTAAATCAGAGCCGGATAAATACTCGCCTTTGCCGTCCACAGAACCGAGAACACCTGAAGAAGCAATCGCAAGACCTGTAACGGTACAAACAATAATTGTGTCTATAAAAGTGCCGCACATATTAATAAAGCCCTGTTTAATGTGGCTGTCCGTAGAAACGGATGATGCTGTGATTGCCGCCGAACCAAGACCGGCCTCGTTAGAAAACACGCCTCTCGAAACGCCGTATCTTATGCTGTACATAACAGATGCCGTTAATGTGCCCGCAAGACCGCCCGCTATTGCTTTTCCGCCAAACGCCATAGAGAAAATAGTACCCAATCCCGCAGGCACGTTTTTGTAATTAACACAAACAACGGTAAGAGCGGCAGTTATGTATAAAACGGCCATAAACGGCACAATAACAGACGAAACCTTTGAAATCGATTCAATTCCTCCGAAAATAATAACGGCGGTTAAAATCATAAGTATAACACCCGTAATCGGAGCCGGAATCGAAAATGCTTTATTAATTGAACTTGATATGGAATTCGCCTGAGAGAGATTGCCGATTCCAAACGACGCGAACACCGTAAAGACGGCATATGCTCCGGCGAGAACAGCGGCAAGCTTTTTATTTTTAAAGGTGTTTTTAATTGTATACATAGGTCCGCCGACCGGCTCGCCTTTTTCATTGACAGAGCGGTATTTTATCGCAAGAGCACATTCGGCGTATTTTGTTGAAATGCCGAATGCCGCGGCAATCCACATCCATACGAGCGCGCCGGGACCGCCGGCAACCATTGCCGTTGCAACGCCAACGATATTGCCTGTGCCTATTGTTCCGGCAAGAGTGGTCATTAGCGCGGAAAAGGGAGAAATTTGACCCGCATCGTGATCTGTTTTCCTTGATTCGGGGCTGACTATTTCCCGTAATGCGCGCGGCAGCCTGCGCCACGGGACAAATTTTAATTTAAATGTTAGAAAAACTCCCGTTCCTACAAGTAAAACAAGCATTACAGGACCCCAAACAACGCTGTCTATTTTCTCAAGAACTGCCTTCAGGTTATCCATAAAAGAATCCATACGCTGAAACTCCCATCAAAATTTTCATTGCTATTTTATTTTTTATATGTTCTCGGAGCAAAAAGCACTAAAATCGGAAACAATTCAAGCCTGCCGGCAAGCATATCAAAGCAAAAAACGAGCTTTGAAAAAAGAGAAAACGAGGCATAATTGCCCGTAGGGCCGACAATTTCAAGACCGGGTCCTACGTTGTTAAGACACGTTATAACAGAAGAAACTGTTGAAGTAAAATCAAATCCGTTAATTGAAATCAAAATTGTTGAAATCATAAGTATTGAAATGTAAATTACAAGATATGAATTTACGCCCTCAATAATTCGTTTTTCAACAACGTTTCCGTTCATTCTTATAGTTGTAACAGCGTGAGGCTTGAGAATTCTCTTTATATCGGCGCGAATCTGCTTGGCATAAAGCATTATTCGCGTGATTTTTATTCCGCCGCCCGTTGAGCCGACGCTCGCGCCGAAGAACATAAGTCCAACAAGAATAATTTTGCTGAATGTGTTCCACGTATTAAAATCAACCGTGCAGAATCCCGTTGTGCTCATAATTGCGTTAACATTGAAAAATGCGTTTCTTACTGCGTCCGAAACGCTGTTGTATTGATGAACAATATTCAACGTAATCAACGCGACTGCCGTAATGTTTACGGCAACATAAGTCCAGAATTCTTCATCTTTGAAAGCAAGAGAATACTTTCTTATAAGAACATAATAGATCAGATTGAAATTAACACCGAAAAGGAACATAAATACAATTATTATCCACTCAACAGTTGCGCTGTTATATCCGGCAATTGAATTGTTCATAACGGAAAAACCGCCTGTTCCGGCTGTAGAAAACGACGTGGTAACGGCGTCAAAAAATCTCATATCTGTAAAAAGCGAAAGAATGATTATTTCAAGAACCGTGATTATACAATAGATTATGTATAAAATTCTTGCACTCGACTGAATTTTTGAAACAACCTTGCCGGCTTTAGGGCCCGGAACCTCAGCCTTCATAATAAACATGGAGTGGCCCTCGCCTTTGGGAACAACCGCCATCATAAACGTGAGTATTCCCATGCCGCCAATCCAGTGAGTAAAGGAACGCCAGAAAAGAACAGATTTCGGAAGAGACTCGATTTCCGTTAATATAGTGGCGCCTGTTGTTGAATAGCCTGAGCAGGTTTCAAAAAAAGCGTCTATATAATTAGGTATCGCATCGCTTAAAACAAACGGAACAGCGCCGAAAAGCGACATAATTATCCACGAAAGACCGCAGATAACAAGACCCTCTTTAGTGTAAATTTCAACTCGATCGGGTTTTTTAACTATCAGAAAAAATCCAATCAACAGCAAAAATGCGGCAGGAATAAAAAACGCAGGAGTAAGCCTTTCGCTGTAATATATTGAAATCGTTATCGGCAAAAGCATTAAAGCGCCGATAATCAAAAATATTTTACCGAGAACATAAAAAATTGCTCTGTAATTCATAACGCACCCTTATAAAATTATATTAATCAAAAATGTCATTTACCTTTTCTATATTTCTTCTTTTTGAAACAACAACTATTCTGTCTCCGGGTTCAATAACATCATTGCCCGTGGGGAATATCAGCTTGCTCTTTCTGCTTATCGAGGCAATAAGAATATCGCGTTTAAAGTTAATTTCATTAAGCGGTTCACCGAGATGCTTTGTTTTTGCGTCCGCAACAAATTCAATAGCCTCAACCTTGCCTCCGACAAACTTATAAAGCGTTTTCATCTCACCTGATGAAACGTGCTTTTTGGCACGTATGTAGTGCGTAATATTGTCTGTTGCAATATCCGTTACGTTTACAACGCTGTCCGTAGAAATCTTTTCAAGAAGAATAGACAAATTGGGATTATTGATTTTTGTAATGTTTTTCGGCACGTTGCAATTTTCGGCAAATGCCGTGACCATAATGTTGAGTTCGTCATAATTTGTGAGTGTTACAACGGCGTCCATATTTTCTATTCCCTCTTCACGAAGAAAATCATATTCATTGGCGTCGCCGCAGATAACAGTTGTGCTGTTAAGGAGTTCGGAAAGCTCTTCACATTTCTTTTCATCCTTTTCAATCAAAACAATATTTTTGCCTTGGTTTTCAAGAAGATTCGCAAGATAAAACGCTATTCGTGAGCCTCCCACAATCATAATATCCTTAATTGCAGCGAACTTTTTATCAGGATTGATTGCCTTTGCAACAGTCGCCAAATGCTTGTGACTGCCGGTAATATATATTTTATCTCCGGACTGAACAATAAAATCACCGTTTGGAATATATACCTCGTCGCCTCTTGAAACAGCGCAGATAAGCATTTTGTTTTTAAATTTTGGCGCGATATTGCCGATTTTTGTGCCGGCATAAGGGCTTGCCGGTGAAATTTTAACCTCAGCGATATCAACAAGTCCGTTTGCGAATGATTCAACGTTCATGGCGCTCGGAAACTGAATTATTCTGCTGATTTCAAGCGCCGCAAAGAAATCGGGATTTATAAGCATGGAAATTCCAAGCTCGTTGCGCATAAAATTAATTTGCTTTATATACTCAGGGTTGCGTACTCTTGCTATCGTGTGTCTTGCGCCGAGATTGCGCGCAATAAAGCAAGACAATATATTGTTTTCATCGGAATCGGTTGTTGCAATAACAACATCTGCCTTTTTAACATCGGCGTTATCAAGGTCTTGCTTGATTGTTGCTCTTCCAACAACACCCTGAACATCATATTTTTCCACAATGCTGTTGACAAGGGATTCGTTTTTGTCTACAACCGTTATATTATGGTTTTCCTCAGATAAACTTTTTGCGAGCCTTGCGCCGAGTTTTCCGCAGCCGACAATAATAATATTCAAAGCAAAATCCTCCTGAATCTTTACAAAGATTTATCAGCGTTTTTCAAGTCCGCTGAACTGACTATAATACAGTTTATTATAAAATCCTTTTTTGTCAAGTAATTCTTTATGATTTCCTGACTCAACAACAGCGCCGTCCTTCATAACAAGTATTAAATCGGCGTTTTTGATTGTTGAGAGCCTGTGGGCAACGATAAATGTTGTTTTTCCTTTCATCAGTGTGCGAAAAGCGCTTTGAATTTTGATTTCCGTTCTGGTGTCTATGCTCGAAGTAGCCTCATCAAGAATAAGCATCGGCGGGTTAACAAGCATTAATCTTGCAATACACAATAGCTGTTTTTGCCCCTGCGATAGATTTCCCCCGTCAGAACCGATATAAGTGTTATATCCTTCAGGCAGCCTTTTAATAAACGAATGAGCATGCGCTTTTTTAGCGGCGTCAACCGCTTCATGCAATGTTGCGTCTGGTCTGCCCATACGAATATTTTCAAGAACCGTGCCGCTTTTCAACCACGTATCCTGCAAAACCATACCGAAATTTTCACGAAGTGACTTAACATTAATTTTTTCATAATCAATTCCGTCTGCAAATATTTTGCCGCCGTTTACATCATAGAATTTCATAAGAAGATTAATAAGCGTTGTTTTTCCGCAGCCTGTGGGTCCTACTATGGCAACGCACATACCGGAATTGATTTTAAGCGAAAGATCGGTAATAAGTATCTTTTCGGGTGTGTAACCGAAAGATACTCCGTCAAGTTTAAAATCACCGCCGGCGTTTTCTAAAACGATATTTTCTTCTGTATCGCGCTTAATTTCTTTTTCTTCAATCAGTTCAGTAATTCTGCCGGCGCAAACAATCGCATTCTGAAATTCAGTTATAACTCCGCTGATTTCATTAAAAGGCTTTGTGTATTGATTTGCATAAGCAAGAAAAGACGCGAGAATTCCGACTGTTATACCGCCTTTGCCCGAAACGGCAAGCAGCGCGCCAAACAGTGCAACGGCGGCATAAACTATACTGTTTACAAAACGCGTTGCGGGATTGGTGATTGAAGAATAGAAAGTTGCGCGAAGTGAATATTTGCTCAGCCGTTCATTAATTTCTTCAAATCTTTCTGTATTCTGTTTTTTATGACCGTATGCCTCAATTACTTTTTGATTTGTAACCATTTCATTGATAAACGCGGTCTGCTCTCCCCTTGTTTCACTTTGCAAAAGAAACATTGAATGTGTTTTCCTTGCGATAAATCTTGCGATAAAGAAGGATAAAGGTGTTAATACAACAACAACTATTGCAATCCACACGTTTATGGAAAGCATAAAGCCGAGAGTTCCGATAATCGTTACAATGCCGGTGAAAAGCTGGGTAAAACCCATAAGCAAACCGTCCGCAAACTGATCCGCGTCTGTAACGATTCTGCTGACTATATCGCCGTGATATTCGGAGTCAAGATAACTGAACGGTAAAACGCCTATTTTCGCAAAAGCCCTGTTCCTTATATCACGAACAACATTAAATGTGATTCTGTTTGTTAAAACATTCATCAGCCATTGCAAAACAGACGCGGCAAGCACGATAACGAGAATTTTAAACAAAATGCGTGAAATGGAATCAAAATTAACGTTTTCAACGCCGATTATGCAGTCTATCGCATTGCCGACAAGAACGGGAACATATAACGTTAGACCGACGGATACGGCAGCAAAAACGATTGAGATCAACAAAATATAATTGTACTTGCCTATATAAGAGAAAACTTTTTTAAGGATATCCTTATTTTTCATAAACGCCCTCCTCCCCGAACTGCGATTCATAAATTTCTCTGTAAACCTCGCAGTTTTCAAGAAGTTCGCTATGCGTGCCTATTCCAACGGCTCTGCCGTCTTCAAGCGTAATGATTTTATCCGCCGCCATAACAGATGACGCACGCTGGCTGACGATAAATACGGTTGGCTTGTATTTCAGCGATAAAATCGCTTCTCTCATAGCTGCCTCCGTTGCAAAATCAAGAGCTGAGGAGCTGTCGTCAAGCACAAGTATTTCAGGTTTTCGCACAAGCGCCCTCGCAACGGATATTCTCTGTTTCTGACCTCCCGAAAGATTTGAGCCGTTTTGCTCAATCTCTGCGTCAAGACCGCCTTTTTCCTTTATAGAATCAAATATCTGCGCCTGAAACAGCGCATCATTCATCTCTTCGTCTGTTGCAGATTCGTTACCCCATTTAAGATTATCTCTGACAGTTCCTCTGAACAGCGCCGCCTTTTGAAGAACAAATCCGATTTTTTGGCGAAGTTCATCATCGGGATACGATTTAACGTTTTTTCCGTTTACAAGCACTTCGCCGCTTGTTGCGTCGTAAAAATGAGGGATCAGCGAAACGAGGCTGCTTTTACCGCTGCCTGTTCCGCCGATAACGCCTATAACGTCACCTTTTTCCGCGCTGAAAGAAATATCGCTAAGCGATTCTTCCGCGGCGTCTCTGTATTTCAGCGACACATTTATAAAATCAACGGCGTTGTTTGATTTAATTCCTGAATCATCTGTGTGTTCAAGCGTGTTTTCAAGCTCTAAAACGCTTTCAATTCTTGCGGCGCTCGCAAGAGCCTTTGTAACGGTGACAACAAGATTAGCGAGTTTAATAAGCTCAATGAGTATTTGACTCATATAGTTATAAAGCGCAACAACGTCACCCTGAGATATGTCCCCGGAGTTAACACGTATCGCACCAGTATGAATAAGAAGAATTACAGCGAGATTAACAACAACATATGTTAACGGATTCACAAGAGCTGATATTCTGCCCACCGTCTTTTGAAGGTTTGCAAGAATTTTATTTTTTTCAAAAAATTCCTCAGCGTCGTTTTTCTCTTGCGTGAATGCGCGTATAACCCTCGCGCCGCTTAAACTCTCTCTCGTTTTAAGTGTTATTCCGTCAAGATTATTTTGAACCTGCCTGTATTTAGGTATAGTATAGGCGGTGATTCCGCAAACGATTACGGATAAAATCGGAACGGCAGCCACAAAAACAAGCGCTCCTTTAACATCAACCGTAAACGCCATAATCACGGAACCGAATACAATGAAAGGACTGCGCAGAAAAAGCCTTAACACAAGATTTACGCCGTTTTGCACCTGATTTGCATCTGTTGTAATTCTTGTAATAAGGCTGGAGGTTCCTATTTTGTCAAGTTCCGAAAAGGAAATCGACTGAATTTTCCGAAAAATTGAGCTGCGCAGCTCTCTGCCGAATCCCGTTGCGGCCTTTGCCGCGAAATACTGCGCCGTGATAGATACAGTCATTCCGACAACCGCAAGAAGAACGAGCAAGCCGCAGCGCGAGAGAATAAATTTTTTGTTACCCGCAAGAATTCCGTTGTCAATAACAGACGCAACAACAAGAGGAACTATTAATTCAAAAATAGCCTCAAGCATTTTAAAGAGCGGCGCCAAAAACGACTCTTTTTTATAATTTTTCAGATAGACAAGTAATTTTTTCATATTGCACCAAAATCTGTTATTATCAGTAAGAATTATAATACTGTTTATTCAAAAAAACAATACTCTGTTACTTAAAATTAATTAAAGTATAATTAATTATACATTTTTGTTGAAATTTATAAAACGCTGATATATAATTACTAATTAAGACTATCAAAACAAGTGAGGTACTTATTATGCAGAAAAAACCTGTTACTGCAATAATTGTAGGCGCAGGCCACCGCGCCTTTGTTTACAGTGAGCTTGCGAAAACAAATCCCGAACTTCTTAAAATCGTTGGCGTTGCCGATCCTAATCCCGTGAGAAGAAAAAAGGCAATGGAATATTTCGGGTTCGGAGAAGATATGTGCTTTGAATCCGCCGAGGAGCTTGCAAAAAAGGGAAAACTTGCCGATACCGTTATTAACGGCACTATGGATGAACAGCATATAGATACTGCCGTTCCCCTTCTTGACGCGGGTTATGATATGCTGCTTGAAAAACCGTTTGCCGTTAACGAGGAACAAATGCGCCGACTTGTTGACTGTGCTAAGAAAAACAACAGCAAGGTTATGATTTGCCACGTTTTGCGTTATACCCCGTTTTATTATTCAATTAAAGAAAGAATCGCAAGCGGCGAAATCGGCGATATAATCAATATACAAACAACGGAGCATGTAAGCTATCATCATCTTTCAACGTCTTATATCAGAGGCAAGTGGGCAAATTCCGATAAGTGCCACACAACTATGCTGCTTGCAAAATGCTGCCACGACATTGATTTGATGATGTGGTTTATGAGCGAAACAAAACCCGTTAAAATTTCATCTTTCGGAAGTAAATTCCAGTTTAAACCCGAAAACGCTCCCGAGGGTGCAGGCACAATCTGTATGAAAGACTGCCCTTATGTTGACACTTGCGATTTTTCAACAAAAAGGCTATATATCGACCACCCCGACAGATGGTCTTTCTATGTTTGGGACGCTCTTGAACACATTGAGAATCCCACAATTGAGGATAAAATCAATCTTATGAAGAGTGATAACCCCTATGCGCGCTGCATTTATAAGTGCGACAATAATGTTGTAGACCACCAAAGTGTGCTCGTAAATTTTGCCTCCGGCGCAACGGGAACACACAATATGGTCGGCGGTTCCGCTGAACCGAGAAGAAACATACATATTATAGGAACCAAGGGTGAAATATTCGGCAATTTTGAGGAATCAAAATTCACTGTGTTAAAAATCAATCCCTCGCCCGACGCTCACAACGGAGAATGTGACGTTGAAGAGGTGGATCTCAGGGTTACCGGCGACATGGTTGGCGCATACGG
>CANRMJ010000031.1 GCA_947631705.1 uncultured Clostridia bacterium | reverse complement strand
AACGGTCTTTCTCCGGATCAAATTGAAAATTTTTATTTTTCGTGATTTTACTTGTCTACTTTATTGACTATAGTCCACTGTCAGTAATAACCGCTTTGTTAATCTCATCATCTTTTCGTATTCTAATAGTTAAATTATCATAATTGTTTTTCATATATTTACTTACTGCTTTTTGCTGTGCTTTTGAAGCCGGCATATAATCACCTCATTTTTTGCTTATTCTGAAAAATAAAATCTTATATTCTATACATACACATTATAACCCAATGATATATAGAATTCAATATATTTGTTAATTCTGTCAATTGATATATCGAATTCGATATGCTATACTATAATCACAAGGTGAAGGAACGGAAACAAGACAATGTGTCGCAAGTCAAGCAAATATATCTGTGAGGGAAGCAGGGCATTGGGTGAAACACATTTTTATTTCAGCGGGAGTCATAAATTCCCACTGAAACGGGCTGCACCCTTAAGCAACGGAAAGCCGAACCTATTATGTTCGACTCTCCGTTGCTTAACAAATGTTGATGTTCGGGAGATGCCATCAATTAAAATACTTGCCAACCTTGTTGTTAAGCAAAAAAGCAGGGGTGAAAAGTGAAATACATTTTACTGTAAAAGTGTGTAAAACGGCGTAAAAAATCGTGTAACAAAAGGAAATGAAAAATGCCCCTAAACCCGCATTGTTATGCGGAATTTGGGGCTATATTTATGGTCTGCCCGAAGGGACTCGAACCCCCAGTCTTCTGAATCGGAATCAGATGCATTAGCCATTGTGCTACGGGCAGATTTATAATACATTATAAATAAATTCATACTTTAAAAATATCATTCCGATGATAAAATTAATTTTACTACTTGATTGCTATTGTTGTCAATTAAATTTTGTGCTATAATCAAAATATCTGTATGGTTCAGAAATATGCTTTATTCATTTTGGGGAGAAGTATGGTTAATTTAATTCCAAAGCCAAACAGCATTAAAACCGAAAAAGGTTTTTTTGTTTTCGGAGGAGAAAAAAGAATTTTCACGGAAATTCCTCTTCCTTTACTGACCGCACCTAAGGGAGACGATGCTGATTTCAGAATTCTGAAAGATTCTTCAATGGAAAAGGAAGAATATTATCTGAAGGTCAGCGAAAACGGAGTTGTTATTAAGGCGTCCGGCAGCGTTGGAGCATACTACGCTCTTCAGTCTGTACGTATGCTCGGCAGGTTTGACGAGGGCAAAAACAAAATCCCGTTTATTGAGATTTCAGATAAGCCGATGTATGGTTGGAGAGGGGTAAGCCTTGATGAAAGCAGGCATTTCTTCGGCAAGGAATATGTTAAAAAGCTGATAGATGAGCTGTTTCGTTTAAAGATGAACGTTTTCCATTGGCATTTAACAGACGATGCGGGGTGGCGAATTGAAATTAAAAAATATCCGCTACTCACGGAGATAGGCTCAAAACGTGCTTATACACAGATAGGCGGTTGGGGTGTTGCAAAAAAGGACAATACTCCTCACGGCGGGTATTACACGCAAGAGGATATTAAAGAAATCGTTGAATATGCCGCGCAGCGGTGCGTTTCCATAATTCCGGAGATTGACGTTCCCGCGCACTTTGCCGCCGCACTTGCCGCTTATCCTCACCTTGCGTGCAGAAATCTTAAAAGAGAAGTTCAGGGTTATTTCGGAGGAACCATTCCCGAATCCGAGGGAATGCGCGACTGGAACAGACCGATTTGTCTCGGCAGGGAAGAAAACATAAAGTTTATTACCGATGTTTACGACGAGGTGTGCGAGCTGTTTCCGTTTGAATATTTCCATATAGGCGGTGATGAGTGCGACGTTACGGAATGGAAAACCTGCCCCGAATGTCAGCGTGTTATGAAAGAAAAGGGCTTTAAAAAAGAGCGCGAGCTGCAAATGATGCTCACAAACAGGCTTTGCGATTATCTTAAATCAAAGGGCAAACATATGGTAGGCTGGAACGAGATTCTGCGCACGGATGGAATAGACAAATCTTCCGTTGTTCAGTATTGGGAACCGTCAAGAGACAGGAAGCTTGAGAAATTCGTTAACAGCGGCGGAAAAATAATTATGAGCAAGCATCAGTCCTTTTATATTGATCATCCTTATGCTATTTATCCCATAAAAAACACATATGGATTTTCTCCGCAAAAATACGGAGTGGGCAGTGATAATACCGAAAACGTGCTCGGTGTGGAGGGTGAATTGTGGACGGAATGGATAGGCACTCCCGAAAAGCTTGATTTTATGTATCATCCCAGAATGGAGGCAATCAGCGAGGTTGGTTGGACTGACGCCGATAAAAGGGATTATAATGATTTTGTTGCCAGATACAGGCAATACAAGAGCATTTATAAATATTTGGATATAACGTATGCCGTTGATAAAATCGCAATGACTAAAAATCCGTTTTTGCGTGCAAAAATATCTAAACTGTTCAGAAACGGCGACCCCGATTATGAATTTAAACTCAATAATAAATATTTCGATAAAGGAGAAAGATAATGAAAATAAGCGACTTTCCCGCTGGGGTGATTAAAGAAAACGTTGAATTTACCGTTAAGGAGATTACAAACGTCATAAAAAAATACGGTCCGCGCGAATCGGGCAGCGAAAACTGCTTTGCCGCGCAAAAGCATCTCAAAAAGGAGCTCGATCAGTTTTGCGATGAAACAAAATTTGAGGAATATCAAATGGCGCCCAAAGCGTTTTTGCATTTCACAAAAACAATTTCGGCGGCAATCATTCTTGCCGTAGCCGCGGGCTTTATAATTTCATTTGCAGTTTTTAACAGCTTTTTCGTTGCCCAATGCATAGTTGGAGTTGTAACAGCCGTTAGCCTTGTTGTTGCAATTATGGAATTCCTTTTGTATAAAAAATTTTTAGATCCGCTCCATAAAAAGGTAACGGGGCACAATCTTGTTGCCGTAAGAAAGCCGGCGGGTGAGGTTAAGAAAAGAATAATTATCAGCGGGCATATTGACGCGGCATATGAATGGCGCCAGATTTACTACGGTAAGGGGAAATACAATCTTTTGGGTCCGACTATGGGTGGCTCTATCGGAGGCGGCGTTCTCTCTTTTATTATTGCCGTTATAACCGTTATTGCCGGCGTTGCCGATCTTGGAAAATTCGGCGATTTTATGCTTGAATATTCCTATTATTTTCATATCATAACGGCTCTGTTTATGATAACTCTTTTCCTTTTTGTTGACTTTAAAACGATATCCCCCGGAGCAAATGATAATCTCACAGGCACTTACGCCGCAGTATGCGCACTTCGTATGCTTGATATGGCGGGAGTTGAGCTTGAAAACACAGAGGTTGTTGCCATGATAAACGACGGTGAAGAAGCAGGACTTCGCGGAGCAAAGGCTTATGCCGAAAAGCATAAGGACGAATTGTCGGGCGGAAATATTGAAACAGCCGTTCTCTGCTGTGACACGCTCACGGATCTTGAATATATGAATGTATATTCAAGGGATATGACGGGAACAGTTCAAAACAACAGGGAATTTTCAAATCTTGTGCTAAACTCGGCAAAAGAGGCGGGATATGAAAACGCAAAGCTTGCAAACGTGTTTTTCGGTTCGTCCGACGCAGCGGCGTTTACACAGGCGGGCATAACGTCAACCTGCCTTGCGGCTATGGATCCCACGCCGGCTGATTATTACCATAACCGCCGCGATAACTACGATCGCCTTGTTCCAGCGGCTATTGAAGCCGGTTATAAAATCGTTCTTGCATCAATATTTAATTTTGACGCAAAGGATTGAATCATAAAAGATGTGAAATGACTGCCTCACTTTTTATTTGGGGCAGTCATTTTTTGTGACCGATTCGGTTTTTAAATCGTTTTATTGTTGAAAGGGGGATTTTGATGGACAGCGAGCAGATAAAAAGCAAATTTGAATCCAAATACGCGATTTACGGCGATATGCTTTATAAAATAGCTGTTTTGCATATGAAAAATCCCGATGATGCGGAAGACGTTTTGCAGGAGGTTTTTATAAAACTGCTTTATTCGGCGCCGATTTTTAAAGATTTGAATCACGAAAAGGCGTGGCTTATAAGAGTTACGCAAAACACCTGCCGTGATTTTCTGAAATCGTCCGAAAAGAAAAATGTTTCGCTTGATTTTGACCTTTCTTCATTTCCCGCCCAAGACGGCGATATTCGTTTAGACGTTTTGAAACAGCTTTTTGCCCTGCCCGAAAAATATAAAACAGCAGTTGTTTTGTTTTATTATTACGATTACTCTGTAGGCGAAATATCGCAGACACTGAAAATAAGTAAATCGGCAGTGAAAATGCGTTTGAAGCGCGGCAGAGAAATTTTAAAAATCGAATTGGAGGAATATGAGAATGAAAAGTGACGATATAAAAAAAACACTTGAAAGCGTTAAGCCCGATTGTTATATGGAAAAAAGGCTTGGCGAAAAAATCAGCGACTCAGCGCCGAAAAAGAGGAGCAAAAAGAAAATTCTTGTTGCCGCGGTGTCGTGCGCTTTAAGTCTTGCCGTGCTTGTGACAGGTCTTGGTTTCGGAGTTTTGCCGAAAAATAACGCGGACAATGAGCAGACCGCGGACGGTAAGAATTCAAGCGGCAATATGTTTATTATGAGCGTATCAGCCGAGGAGGTATCCGTTCCGATAGAAAACGCGTCAGTCACATTCCCCGTCGGGAAATTAAGTGTCGATTATGATGAATACAATCAGCCGGAGGTCAATTATTCTGCCGAAAACGTGCTTTCCGTCAGCGGAAAAAATATTGCGTATGTAACATACAAAAGTGAATTCGGCAATTTCAGTGTCAGTGATTTCGACAAACTTCATTATCTTATAGAAAATAATTCATATTATGATGTTATTGTTCCTTATTCAGAGGAATACGAGGGAATAAATAACGATAAACGCCTTAATATAATGATGGAGCATATAGAAAACGGTGATTATGACGTCTATTTAAAAAATACCGAAACAAAGTCAAAAGATGAATATGTGGGAGTTGACTATATAGATTATGGCGAGGTTAAAGAATACGGAATTGAGCTTGATTTTAATATTGATGTGAGCGATACTGATGATTATCCCATTGTTGCAATGGGTCTTGTTTCAACGAATTCCTATGATAAAGTACGGTTGGGCAATCACTCTTCTTCGGGACTGATTAAAGAGTACACTTTTGAAAATTATTTTAATAAAGAGTCTGAAATAGGCGCAATAAATTGGTTCTGTTTTAAAAACAGTGACGCGCTTTTAGAAAATCCCGAAATGCCTCTTTCACAGCTTTCGCACGATACCGTAACCGTTGAAGTGAAGTTTAATGACGGCACAACGAAGACTCAAAAGTATGATTTTTCATTTAATGACAGCGGCGAGCTTGTTATAAGCAAAATATAGCTTTAGTCGTCGCAAGGGACTGTTTCAACTGAGCAATCAGCAGGAACAGCCCCTTTTTATCTGTTTTTATTGAATTTGCCGCAAGGTTATGATATCATTAATTGACTGTTACAATCAAAATAATTTTGCGGAGGAAAGCGCCTATGCCCGTTATTTTAAAGGAAAACAATGTTTTTATTCTCGAAACGAAAAACACACATTATGTTCTCGGCGTTGATAAAAACGGATATAACCGTCATATCCATTGGGGAGAAAAATGTGATATAAACGATTATACAATTGATTATTTCGGAGATGAAAACTCAAATCACACCTTGCTCGACGAAATGAAACAGGAGTTCACCGTTTTCGGCTCAACAATGTATCGTGAATGTGCGCTGAAGGCTGAATTTCCCGACGGTTGCCGGGAAATTTCGCTGAAATATGACGGCTGTGAGTCAGACGAAAACAATCTTAGCTTAAAGTTTTCGGACAGGGCATATCCGCTTGAACTCACGCTTAACTATCGTCTTTATGACGGATTTGATATAATCGCAAGATGGATAACACTGAAGAACACGGGTAAACACCCTATTTGCTTTGAAAAAATCGCGTGCGCGGAATTCACTTTTCCCGGTGTTAAGCCGTATACTTTTGCAAATACAAACGGCGCGTGGGGAGCGGAATTTACGCAGGCACAGGCTTTGGTTGACGGGGGAAGAGCCGTATTCGAGAGCAGAGGAGGGGGTTCATCTCATAATAATACTCCGCAGTTTATCGCATACAAAAATGCAGATGAAAAAAGCGGGGAGGTGTTCTTTGCGTCTCTTGCGTACAGCGGAAATTTCAAAATAACTGCGTCAAGAGATTTGTATTCGGTTACAAGAGCCGTTATAGGCTTGAATGATTTTGATTTTGAATACGCACTTTCAGGCGGAGAAATATTTGAATCGCCAAAGGTTTATTTCGGCAGAGCCGACGGATTCGGTAATATGTCACGCCAAATGAATGATTTTGCGGTTGCTCATATTCTTCCGAAAAGGTTTGCCGATAAGCCGCTGCCTGTTTTGTTTAACGCTTGGGAAGCTGTTGGTTTCAACGTGAACTGCGAAAATCAGAAAGCGCTTGCGAGCCTTGCCGCCGATATGGGCGTTGAGCTGTTTGTTATGGACGACGGCTGGTTCGGTCAGCGCAGCAGCGACTGGGCGGCTCTCGGCGACTGGTATGTGAATAAAGAAAAATTCCCAAACGGTCTTGGTGAGCTGATTGACACGGTTAATGACCTTGGAATGGACTTCGGAATATGGGTTGAACCCGAAATGGTGAACGCAAACAGCGATTTGTTTCGCGCCCATCCCGACTGGGCGTATCATTACAACACGAGGCAGGCAAGCGAGCTGCGCCATCAGCTTGTTCTCAACATGACTCTGCCGGAGGTGCAGGAATATGTTTTTGCCATTATAGACGACCTTCTGACAAACAATAATATCAAATATATTAAGTGGGATTTTAACAGACCGTTTTCGGAAACAGGAGCTCAGAATCTTAAAAATCCCAAAATGCTTTGGTATCTTCACATAAAGGCTGTTTATGATATAGTTGACCGCCTTAAAGAAAAACACCCCGATGTTGCATTTGAGAGCTGCGCGTCGGGAGGGGGCAGAGCAGATCTCGGCGCTTTGAGCCATTTTGATCAGGTTTGGACGAGCGACAATACCGACGCTGTGGACAGAATGGTGATTCAAAAGGGTTATTCAATGCTGCGCCCAATCAAGGCGATGCGCGCGTGGGTAACGGATATTAACTGGTACAGTAAGCCCGCTCCGTTATCGTTCAGATTCAATATCGCAATGCAGGGAGCGCTTGGGATCGGCGGCAATCTTACGGAATACAGTAATAGAGATTTGAAAATATGCAGGGAATATATTGCTCTTTACAAAGAAATCAGACCGATTGTTCAGTTCGGCGATCTCTATCGCATTCTCAATATAGATGATGACGAGGTTTTGATGAATCACTATGTGAGCAAGGATAAAACAAAAAGCGTTGCGTTTATAGCCTCAGACGGCACGAGATTATTTAAAAAGAGAATACCTCTGCGTTTTGAAGGACTTGATAAAGACAGGCGATATACGTTTGAATTTGACGGCAAGACATATGAAAAAAGCGGCGCGTATCTTGCCGAAGTCGGAATTCCGGCTCATATACGTGGCGCTTATTACAATAAAATAATTATCATTGAAGAAAAAAAGGAACGCTAACGGTTTTCTTCAAATACAATTCCTGTATTATACTTTTTATTGTTAATTTCTTCTTTGGCTTTTATTGTGCTTTCAACATCAATATCATAACAGTTCGCAATTGCCAAGGCATAATAAATAACGTCCCATATTTCTTCGTCGATTGTTTCTTTGATGCCGTTGCTGTTTTTGAATAAAACATCTTTTCTAATAGCTTTTGAAAGCTCTCCTACCTCTTCAGACAGCAATCACGCCGTGCTGCAAAAATAACAGAAATAAAAAATAGAATTGCTTTGTTCGGGCAAAATATTATTGAGGTGAATGTCATGGCAAAGCAGGGAATGAAAAGACCCGATAGAACGCACAATAATGCGAAAAATGAAGTGTCTCCCGTCCCGGAAATTCAGGGCAAGGCAAAAAGCGGAAAAGAAAACGCACGAAAAATCATAGCGGGCACGGAGCCTCCGCATCAAAAGGTATATCACACAATACCGTTTGCCGAGGAGAAAAAGGATGAAAAACCAATATCCGATGTGTATTCGGTTATTGATAATGATTTGGCAAGGGATAATCTTGAAAACGATATACCTGATGCCGATTTGCAGGATTTATAATTATAAATAAGGTTAAAGCAAAGGCGTTGGAATTGAAAAATTCCAACGCCGGTTTACATTCAAAATTCTAATTTATCAATAATCCATTTCAGCATATCAATATTTATTTGCGCAAGGCTATTAAATTTATCAAACTGACTGAAATACGCAATACAGATTATCTGAATGGAATAAATCACATAAGGCAAAGCCTGTTTTTCATATTCAGACAGCGGAGTAATACTCTCATATCCGTTTACAAGATTGCTAAATATTTCAAGCCACTTGCTTTTATCAATCTCGCAATTATTAAAACATTCAGAAAGTATTGCTGTCGCGCAGTAACAAATGTCGAATATTTTGATGTTAACCTCTGTTAAATCAAAGTCGATAAAGCCCTTGAATTCACCCTTGTCAAAAATCATATTTGACGGATTTATGTCACGGTGGATAATCTGCGCCGGCAGTTTATCAATAATAAAACTGAATTCTTCAAGAAAATCATCACTTAAATTGACAAAATCCTGAACTTTCGGCAACGCGGATTTAACATCATAGAGAATATTGGCTTTTCTGAAATTGCTCTCGTCAAATGTTTTCAGAGCGTTGTGAAGTTTTGCGATGTTTTCGCCTATCTTATATGCAATATTGGTATTTTTGAAAATATCTTCGCATTTCAACTGACTGCCTTTGATTCGTTTTGTTACAACAAAATAAAGTTCGCCGTTTTGTAAATAATCTGATCCATCGGCGGTTTTAATAATTTCGGCAACAGGCAGATCTGATTCTGCAAGGCTGTTTGCAATGCGAATATTATTCTTTATACTGCCGTAGTTAGCGGAAAACTTAATTACATAATCATCACCGATATAGTAAGCGTTTTCATTTTGCCTGCCCGTGTTTTCATTGTAAATATTCGCAACGTTTTCGTCCTGCAAATTCCAATGACGAAGTAATTTTTGTATTTTATTTTTTGAAATCATAATATGTTCCTCCTGCAAAATGTTAATCTTATAGGGCTTTTCGCCTTTATAAGATTTGATAAATTCGGAGGGTGAACAATTAAATTCCCGCTTGAACGCCTTATAAAATCCGGCATAAGTATCAAACCCATAGGAGAGCGCAATATCAACATTGGTCATTCCGTTTGACATATCATAAACGGCATGAATCAGCTTTCTCCGTGTAATGTATTCACTCGGCGACATTCCGACATAGTATAAAAACAGCCTGCAAAAATGCACATGGGAATATCCTGCCGTACTGCACAACTCACCTATATTGATTTCCGCCTTGAGGTTATTCTCAATATAATCAAGAATATTTTGAATTATTTTGCGGTTATCCATTGTTTCCTCCTTCCCTGACACCTGCAAGTGTGACTATATTATAACACATAGCATTTCAAAAACATTTCCGATTATATCATTATTATTGACAAGAGCTGATTGATAAAATATCATATAGCTATGATTTTATGTTTGTGTGCCACGGCAACATATTTTAAGGAGGGAGAATAACGTGAACAATATCTGGTCGGAAAATGTGCAGGGCATTATGACGTTGTATCTCAGCCGAAAACTGAGATTTGATGATGTGTTCTTTGAACAGTATAAGCAATTGTTCAATATAGATGAAAATGCTGATATGAAAATATTAGAAATCGGATGCGGTCCAGGGGCACTTGCGGAATCATTACACAGATGGTATCCCAAAGCGCAAATTACCGCGATAGACAGGGACAGCAACTTTATTTCATTTGCGAAAGAGAACATCACGGGAATTGATTTCAGGGGAGGAGACGCAACAAAGCTTCCATTCGCGGATTGCTCATTTGACATCACGATTTCCAATACGGTGCAGGAACATATTGAACCAACAGCTTTTTGGGGCGAACAGATGCGTGTATTGAAACCGGGCGGTGTGTGCCTTTGCCTTTCTGCAAGGAAGGGCTTGCAGTGTATTGCGCCATGCTTGGAAACAACAGCGGCGGAAAAAGAATTTTGGGAAAGTATACCTCAGCCGGAGGACGAATCGGAGAAGTATGGCGTCTGCCGATATCCGATGTCCGAGGCGGAACTTCCAGCGTCAATGGAGCAAAATGGATTTTCAGACGTAACAGCCGGATATGCGATTGTTGATCTCACTCCGGACGCGCCGAAGTATTCGGCTCAGATGGCAAAATCAATGATCGAAGCGATGAGGCAGATTAATCTTGAGGCAATTCAGCATACCCGCTCCGACCACGCAGAAAAAGCGATTCGGGCAGTGAACGACAAATATGATGAGCGACTTCGATTGTACAATGAAGGAAACAAACAATGGGACACTTCGGTTTCCGTGACAATGATTCTCCGTGGAGTGAAAAGATAACTTCTCATTTATAGAAATGGGCGAACAGAAAAACTCATTACCGCCGATGAAGAAAGATTTTATCCGTAAATTAATCCGAGAGCAACAGCCCTCGGATTTTTTCATAATCTTATTCTATTTTTCAAGAAGATAGCATCTGCTCCTAAAATCAGCGTCAATGCTACTGCCGAATATCTTTATTACATTTCGGTTTTCAAGATACTTGCCAATAGGCGGGTTGGCACCGTTTTTAAAGGTATGTATAATAAGTAATGCGTCATTTTCGGTTTCACGAAGCACAATTTGATAACCCTTTGGGTCGTTATAATCTTCAACATTGCAGTTGATTATTCTTGTAAAGCCGTATTTTATAATGTGTTTAATTTCATTATAGAATTTAACGGCGTCAAGGACAATCTGCCAATTTTCCTGCGGCAAATCAAATATTTCGCCGCTGATACAAAGGCGACCCAAAAAGCCCGAAATAAGGCTGTAATATGTTCTGTGAATATCATCGTCTGCGCGAAGAACTGCCCAAATTTGACTTTGACTCGGTTTAATCAATCTGTGAAGATTAGCGGCGATTATGGGAATACTTTTACATTCGTGAGCATCGGAAAAGCTTGCCATTGAGCACAATTCCATTGTTGACGGTTCAAGCCTGTGACCTCCGCTTGCACAGTTTTCAATTACCAAATCAGGAAGTTGCTCTTTAATACGCTTAAAGTATTTTTGACTTGCGAGAACATATTGACGAAGTCCCTCTCCAAGACTTTCCGCTCCGTCACATCCGACACCTATATTTTCGTTATAATCAATTTTTAAATAACCAAAACCGTTCTCACGAAGAAGTTTAATCACCTTTTCGTCAAGATATTTTACACACCATTCATCACGCAAATCAAGAAACCTGTGTTCAGATACATTCAGCGGAGTTCCAAAGCGGGAAAGAAGATGATTTGTTTCGCCGTAAATTTGAGAAAGAGGGGCAACATTTTCCATTTCAAACCATATTCCCGGAATCAGTCCGTATGATTTTATCATATCGCAAACAGGTTTAAGTCCTTTGGGAAACAGCTCTTTGCTTACATTCCAATCGCCAATGGTGTCCCACCAGTTTTTACCTTGCTCTTTGTACCAACCGCTATCCATTACAAGATATTTTATTCCGCTGTTCTGTAATTTTTTTGCGATTTTTTCAAGGCTTTCTATTGTTGGGTTACCCCAAGATGTGCAATATTCGTTGAAAATAACAGGCAAATCCTCATCAACAGGAGATATGTTGGGATTTTGAAACTTGACGAGCGTATCGCACACCTTTTCAAGAGTGCTTTCAACTGCGACTATTGCTTTTGGAGTTGTAAAGCTTTCTCCGGGCGCAATATCCTTGCACCAATGACCATAATCAAAATCGGCGAGTCCGCCTGTAAGCGTGAGCGGTTCTATATAACGAAACAGTTCAATCTGCCAGCTTGACGGACAGTATAGCTGAACGCCGATAAATTCTGCTTTTTCACTATCTTCAAGAGCTATGAAGGGAAACCATTTGCGTACAGGCATTGAGCCGATTTGACCGAATTTTTCAATTCTTATACCGTGCCCGCTCCAAGAACGCTCCATATTAAGTTCCGTAAGTTTTTGACTTAAAAGCTTACCCTCGGCGCTCCAAAATGAAGTTGCTCTGTGAATAGTGTTTGCACTGATGTTTTGCAGGCAGAACGATGAAAGCATTTCAAGAGTTGCGGTAGAGTTTGAATTGTTTTCAAATGTCGTATAGCACTCGTAAACATTATTCTTTATGATGTGATAAGCAGTGATTTTATAACCGTCACTTGAATGATATATACTTTTATCTTCATCGCAAAAAACTAATTCGCATTTACGGACGCTTTCGCTTTCTGCCATTGAAATACCGTTTATAAAATGTCCGCCGAAGCTGTCACCACGAACCTTGAATTGAACACCGAAATCCATAATTTTTCTCACTTTAATTCAAATTTATCTAAATAATATTATATCATCATGTGTTTTAACAATCAATATTTACAGCTAAAGCAGTATAATAATTGTCAGTTTAATATAAATGAGATTAAGCTTGTTCGGAAGAAAAGTATTAATTGATATGTATCGGAATGATTACATTTTGGGAATGAACTGAGTAAATTATATATAAAAGGTGCCGCACCGAAGGGTTGCCGTCAGTATTAACGGTCAGGTTCTTAACGGTGTTGCACCTTAATTTTTTAGACACGTCATTAAATTAAAAGAATTTCTGCTTACTGAACCATATGACAATATTTACAGTGAACAGCACTTGTACTGTCAATATGGTTGTTTCCGCGCGATTAATCTGTTATTTTATTTCTAATTCAGTTTGCACATAGTCGGTTTTTGATAAAAAATACTTACAAAATTGGTTAAACAACATAGAGCCGAACCTATTGTGTTCGACTCTCCGTTGCATAAGCAGAAACTTTATTTATCAAAACCCGGATTAAACGCATAGTAGTTCTTGCTGTTGAGTTTATCTGTCAGCAGTCTGAGCCCCTCACCACACCCCTAATCTTGTAGAAAATCGACCGATAACTCATAAAAGCATCAGCACTTGTAAATTTAGAAAGTTCTTTCAATTACAGTAAACTTTGTGCAGATATCAATTAATTTGTCATCACCAATTTTATGATTCATTACATCATCAATATTTTCAAAGAACATATCTTCGGAATCATCTTTATGGTTGCAGAACAGCCATTTTTTACCATCTAAAGAGCAAATTTCATACTCTTCATCATTCCATTCAAATACAATCTCAGCATGACGCATCACAGAATCTTTGAATTCATATTTGGTTTTGTAATCAAAATCATATTCGCAACTCATATTATCTTCTCCTGTTATTTTATAATATTTAAATTCCGGAATATTTCCATCAAAATAATTTATATCTTTTCCTCAAACAGGAGCCCCCGTTTCTTCATTCCATTCGATTGAAACATCGTGGGGATCAGAGTGATATTTCGGTGGGCTATGCTTCCTTTCTCAATACCATTAAAACAGAAATCAAAAGTATTTTCAAGTCCCCGGCTGATTGTCGGTATAACCCGAATACCTTTATCTGCCAAGTATGCACCTATCCATCTGTTGCGAATTGCATAAACCTCAATCCTGTAAAAAATACGACCGATAACTTATATGTATAAACAAACCGAGAGCGATAAAATCACCCTCGGTTTATTGTTGATAGTTTTACGAAATTAATATTGAGTTGATAATCACACAACGCCTATAAAAATATCATCTATTATTTCCTTTAATGGCTTGCTGTAAAAATGTTGTTCTCTTTCCATAGACAGAATATCGTCATATATTTTTACTAATCCGTTGTGCTTTACAACAATTTTGTCATTTTCATTTTTCAAAAAATACTGTTCGTTATTTAATGAAATAATCACATTAGAATAATGCCGCAAGGCATTTTCAACTGTTTCAATCGTGTTTTTAATTACAGATAATTTGTGCTTTTGTTGTACCTTTTCAAAACAGTCCTTACAAAACCATATTCTACCGTCTGTTGAACAATAGCCTTGCTTTTCACTGTTGGAATAATCATATTGGCTCAGTCTTTTTGCATCAAATAGGCAATGATAATGGTCGCCTTTTGTAACTGCTGTTTTTTTGAAGGTTCTTTTTGTAATCCAATTACCGTCATTGTAGGTTTGAAAGCAATCTTCAATCCAATCAATTTTATCATTCATAGTTGTATCCTCCAATCTGCCTTTTTCAATTCCGTCAAAACAGAAGTTAAAACTTGTTAAATCACCCCAGCGAACTGTCGGAATAACACTAATTTCTTGATTCTGTAAATAGGCTCCGACCCATCTGTTTTTGAATGCACTAAATAACTGCAAGGCAATCGGCATCTCGACAAACATACTGAAATCGGGCGTAAGCACAGCCTTATATTGTTTGAGTGTTGCCAATTTCTTTTCTGGATTGTTGTATATGCTCTCAAACCTGTAATCGTCAAGAAAAAAATGTACAATTTTATCGTAATCATTACTCTGATTCACTTTATCATAACCTATTAGTGTTACATCTTCAAGACTTATTTCCTGTTTTTTAACAAGCGGCAGTTTGAACATACCAACACTTTTAAATTGATTGCGCAGAAACATTGGATTGTTCCTGTATTCATAGCTTGTAATTTTTATCATCTCCAATTTAATATTATCCCTTTTGGGATAAGCTCACAGATTAGAGATGAAAGCTCATTTTGTCAAGTGTTTTGGGCAAAATTTAATAAAGCATAGCGTTTATGCATTGTATTCATAAGTAAAATGAGGTGAAAATAGCATATATAAATAAATCATTTTATTGACAACAACGCACGAATAAAATATCATATAATTATGATTAAGATTATGTTTGTTTGCCACGGCAACATCTGCCGTTCGCCGATGGCTGAGTTTATTTTTAAGGATATGGTCAGACGCAAGAGTTTGGAGGATGACTTTGTAATTGCCTCGTCTGCTACCAGTACAGAAGAAATATGGAACGGAATCGGCAACCCTGTTTATCCTCCCGCAAAGGCTGTCCTTGAAAGGAATGGAATTGATTCAAGCGGAAAAAAAGCCGTTTTGCTTAAAGCGAGTGATTACGATAAATACGATTTATTTATCGGTATGGACAGCGCCAACATTCGCAATATGACTCGTATTCTCGGCGGAGATAAGGACAACAAAATTCATAAGCTAATGGAATACACAGGCAGCAGCGCAGATGTTTCCGACCCTTGGTATACCCGTGATTTTGACAGGTGCTATAAGGACATCTATGCAGGTTGCGAAGCGTTGCTTGATTTGTTGTACTAAGTTTATGATGAACTTTAATATTTTCTTGTTTTGTGGTACAATTATAAAATACAGATTTTATAGGATGTGATTTAATGGCTGATGAGAGAAATTGGCAATTTGAATTAACTGAATATATGAAACAGGGTGAGCCTGACCGAACAGAGCGAAGCGAGGCTTGGAAAACCGCTATCGGTCTACAGGATGTGGACGGTCTTAAAACTTCTGAATATTTGCTTGATACCGCTAAAGAACATATTGAAGGTAAAATTGATATTGCAACCGTTCAAAAGCGTGTTAACAGTTATTATGAACAGCAAAGTGCAAGGCAGTCTATTGAGGACAGAACAGAAGAAGCTGACAAAGTTGCCGCAAGAATAGCAGAAATACTTAATGAAAAAACATTCCAGTTTTCACCGGCAGAGTATAAAATGATTCACAGAAGGCTTTTTGCTGATGTATTTAAGCACGCAGGTGAAATCAGAACTTATAATATCATAAAAAAAGAATGGGTTTTAAAAGGCGATACAGTCTTATATGCTTCGTTTGAAAGTATAAATGATACACTTGATTATGACTTTGGTATTGAAAAAGCTTTTTCTTATGAGGGCTTATCCGCTGACGAGGCAGTAAAGCATATTGCGAAATTTACGGCAGATATATGGCAGATTCACCCGTTCTGTGAAGGAAATACAAGAGCAACCGCAGTGTTTATCATAAAATATCTGAAATCTTTCGGATTTGATGTTAACAATGATTTGTTTTCAGAAAACTCGTGGTATTTCAGAAATGCGCTTGTTCGTGCAAACTATAACAATGTAAGAAATGGCATAACAGCTTCGACAAAATATCTTGCGTTGTTTTTTGAAAATCTGCTGTTTGGTAAAAACAATGAATTAAAAAACAGATATCTGCATATTGATTTTCAAAGTGACATTCAAAGTGACAAACCAAACAATCAAAATGTCACTTTGGACGAATTTGCATTGCTTAAATTGATTGCGCAGAATCCATCAATTACTCAAGTTCAGTTAGCTGAAAAAATGGGCGTAACCGATAGAACGATAAAGCGAAAAATGAAATCATTACAAGAAAAGGGCTTTATTCAAAGAGCAAACGGCAAACGCAACGGTCATTGGGAAATTATAGATTTCTGATATTAAATGAAAAAGGAACTATAATATGATTAAAAAAGCAGAAATCAAGGATTCTTCCACGCTGGCACATATGGCAGTTATGATGTGGCAGGACAGCAGTATTTCGGAATTAGAAGAAGATTTTAAACAGATTATAAATAATGATAATGCTATTGTTTTTATAAAATTTGCAGATAAAAAGCCGATAGGCTTTGCACAGTGTCAGCTTAGATTTGATTATATCGAAGGTACACAAACTTCTCCTGTCGGTTATCTTGAAGGCATATTTGTTTTGGAGCAGTACAGGAACAATGGCTATGCTAAAAAATTGTTAAAAGCATGCGAACAATGGGCGAAAGAGAAGAATTGTTCGGAATTTGCAAGCGACTGTGAGCTTGATAATTATAACAGCTATAAATTTCATATGGCAGCAGGCTTTACAGAAGCAAACCGCATAATTTGTTTTAAGAAAGGATTATAATATGGGAATAACGGATATTAAAATCAGAAAAATGAATCAGGAGCATTGCGGAAAATGCTCAGACTTTCCTTGCGGCAAATTATTGGAATATGCAAAATCCCAAAATCCCAAAATCCCGAGGGAGTTGATAATTTAAGGAGTTTATAGTATGAAATATGATTGGATAGATGATTTTTTACTTAGTAAAAAGGTGTTACAAAGGACTTTCAGGCAGACTGGAATTGGATAAGATACAAGGTTGATGACAAGATGTTTGCTGCAATTTGTCTTAATTCCGACAACAATCCTAAATATATCACATTAAAGTTAAATCCTGTTGACGGCGAATTTTTTAGAAATAACTATGAGGATATTATCCCCGGTTATTATATGAACAAACTCCATTGGAATTCCATAAAAGCCGACGGCAATGTTCCTGATAATATTGTTAAGGAATTATTGGATAAATCCTACAACGAAATTCTGAATAAACTTACAAAGAAAAAAAGAGCAGAAATATTATCATTATAAAACCAATTCAATAATTTTAAGGATACATTAAAATAGGAACAATATCAATTGCAATAAATCCTTGATATTGTTCCTATTTTGCGTTATAATATTCCTATAATCACCCGAAAAGGAATGATATTATGGATTATATTAAGGTTTCGCAGGCTGCAGAAAGGTGGGGCTTGTCCGCAAGGCGTGTTCGTGTTCTTTGTCAAGAGAATAAAATAGAGGGTGTTATTCGTAAAGGAAATCTTTATATGAT